>CBFHGD010000052.1:0-14371 GCA_965655275.1 Octadecabacter sp.
ATAGACAGTCGCGGCGGAGGCCATTTCGACCGGCATAGGGCTGATCACCTGCGTGATGAGACCTTGGGAATAGTCGAAGGCACCCACGGCGTTGTAGGCGACGAGCGCACCCCAGATTGCCACGCTGCGCCGGGTCCAGAACAGATAAAGCATGACCGGCAGAGCAAACCCAATGATCGTGTCGCTTAGCCATGGGCCAAACCAGCCATCCGGCGCGATGCCGCCAAACATCTGTAACTCGGGCAGGAAAAGGATCGTTTGCGCGCGCAATATCGTAGCGCCCATCAGAAGCGCGATCGCCCATTTGATCGTTGATGTCATGTAGAGTGCCTTTCAGAATGTTTGATCACTGCCCGTCATGCGAATACGGAGACGGAGAGGGAGAAGGTCAGAACAATTGCGGCCCGAATAACACGCAACCCTGGCCAGGAAGCTCGAACGGTTGAGGCCTTGGCGGCTGTACAGGTTTCATCCCGTTACCAGCCGGTAGAGAACGAAGACCTCTCCGAGCACCATTGGCGCGGACAGCAGAACCTGAAACAGCCAGACAACGCCCATCTCTTTGTTCCAGAACTGTTCTGTGATGAAGAACCGTTGGATAACGGCCATGTCGATCAGGCAGGTGATCACAAAAATCCATGCTAGCGTGCGCACTGTGGCCTCTGAAAAGCCTTCGAGGATCGCGAAGGTCAACAGCACCGCCGTAAGTGAAACAAGCAGGTCACCGATCGCGATTTGAACCTTGGCTTTGTGACTGATCCCCGCGTCCAACTGTCCGGGCATCACAACGGTCGCACCTATGAACCGGAACATGTGCAAGACGGCAACCGGCAGGGCGGCCACCGCAAAGTCCGCCTGCACGATGTCGGGGAAAAGCCAGCGACACAGGATAATCGTTGATACCAAACTGATCGATATCTGAACATTCATGACCAGTAGATTGCGGCTGGGGGATAAGGACATTGATGTCTCCGTAAAGGGCTGGATTGGGCGCGTTGCAGCGAAATTCAATGAAACTCGGTCTTTGCGAATTGACGAAACAGGAACGCGGGCGCGATCCGGCTCATCAGCTTGATCTGACGCGACTGCCCAAGCAGCATCTCTGGCTTTGGCGTATTGAACCGCCGGCAAGCCGCGTTCGCAATTTTGAGATATTCTTTCTTCCACCCCTTGCCCGCTAGCCTCAGCGGGTCTGACTTCCAAACGTTCTCATGATGAACTGCTTGAATCAGCTGTTTTTGAACGCTTTGTGGTAATCGGTCTGGTTTTGAAATGACGTCTGTGACCTTTTGCACAGCCTCAACAAGAACGTCTTCGCAATAAAGCTCCCATACTGCACACAACATCACCGTTCCTGACTTAAGAATTGCATTATGAGGGTCGGGGCCTTTCTTTCCCTCTCTCAGCAAGTCGTGTGCCTTAAGGATTCTATCGATTTCGGGCAGCATCTTGTCGCGTGCTATTCGCCGAGCTTGCGAAGGCATTAACTCAAAACCCCCATAAACTCCCTCCACTCACCCTTGCTCATGCCTGACGTCTCTTGCGTCACCTCTTCGCCAGCGACCATCTTGCGGATACACTCAACCGCCTTGCCGGACAGCGTTGCCCCGCCCAACCGATAATCCTCAAACGCGCCATAAGCAGCGGGCACCCAGTCTTTGACCATTTCGCAGATCGCGTCGGCGTAGACGCGGATTTCGTATTGGGCGTGGCTGTCCGCGCGCAGGCGCAGGAAGTGGAACAGGTTGTGCAGGTCAACTTTCCAATACCACTGCGTGTAGATGTTCGCGGGCAGGTTCATGCGGGCCAATTCGCGGGCGAGGCCTTGTTGCCCCTCATCCGAGATCATCTCTTCGTAGTGGTCATAGGCGCGGCCGGCGTCGTCTTTCAAATACCGCAGCACGCGGTCGGCCTCTTCCCCCGTCAGCGCCTCTCCGCGGCCCTGATTGTTCACCACCGACTGCGCGGCGAGGTCTTCGGGGCGCGGGATGTAGAATTCACGGTCCAGAATAGAATAGCGCGCGGAGTATTCGTTGACGTTGGCCGTGCGGTGGCGGATCCACTGGCGGGCGACGAAGACGGGCAGTTTGACGTGCAGCTTGATTTCGCACATCTCGAACGGGGTGGAGTGCCAGTGGCGCATCAGGTAGCGGATCAGCCCTTCGTCGTTCTGCACCGATTTGGTGCCCTTGCCGTAGCTGACGCGCGCCGCCTGACAGATCGCCGCGTCGTCGCCCATATAATCAATCACCCGCACGAACCCGTGGTCGAGAACATCGCGCGCTTTATACAGGTGCGCCTCCATCCCCGGCGACACCGCGCGCAATGTCGGCTTGGTCTGGGCGCGCAGCTCGTCGATCTCGGCCTGCTGGTCTGGGGTGATGGGCATGATGTCTTCCTTTGCGTCAACGGCGCAGTGATTCTGCGAATCCGGTTAGCAAACACTATATCTGCGCAACACTCCCCAGAAAACCGCCATATCCGGTGGAAAACACGCATTCTGCGCGTTGACTTGATGGTAGCAATTACCGACTATGGTGATAACAGCCGCAAAGGCGCTCAACGTGGAACTTTTAGTATGAAACCCATTATCACAGCCGCACTGTGTAGTTTCGTGGCGCTTGCCGCGTGCGACAGCGAAAACCCGTTTATGGAAGACACGGCGGCAGGAGGGGGATCAACGGCATCCTCAAACCCGACCAACCCGACCGACCCGGGTGATACCGGCAACGGGTTTGAAGTGGGCGGAGGTGGAACACCCCCGGGAATTGACGGACCGGGCGGAACGCCGAACAACGCATTGGTCCGCTATGAAGAACGCAATGAAAACGGCGGCGGCTATGCGGAAGATTTTAGTTTCGATCCCGTAAACGATGAGTTTTCAGTGGATAACCTCGCATTCGACGGCGAAGGCCCCTACACGCGCGGCGCTACAGTTGCGGCATTGGGACCAAACGGTTCCTATCTGGTGTATGACGCCTCGGTGACCGTTCCCGACTTCAGCGATGGGGACGCTGTTAACCAGATTGCACTTTACCGCGCCATTGTAGGCGTTAGCAAAAATGACGTTGGTAGCAATGCCCGCTCGTCCTTTGCCATTGTGCGCACCGGTGGCTATGTCGGCTACGGCTTTGGCGGCTTTGTTTATCAACGCGAGGGCGGCGTCGTAATGCCGACCGGACAGGAAGTGAACAATCAGGCCACCTTCAATGGTGACTATGCCGGCGTGCGGATTTTCTCGGGCGGCGGCGGGCTTGAATACACCCAAGCCGACATGGAGCTCGACATTGACTTCAATGACCCCACCGAAGCCGTCGGTGCTGTTAAACTCCGCCTGACAAATCGTGTCGCATTTGACGCGGTGGGCGGTACAGTCACGCTCGGGAATGACGGAGATGCAGGGCAATTGCCACTGCCAAGCATCATCACGACGATCAATGGTGACACCGGAAACATCACGGCAGACGGCGATATTACCGGCGATGTTTCCAGCGTCTACGTCGACCCGGACGGCAATGTGGTGGACTACGAACAGGGCAACTACTATGCAATTCTGGCGGGTGACACGACAGACCCTGCCGACGGTGGCGAAGTCGTCGGCATCATTGTGCTGGAATCAACAGACCCCCGGTTTGACGGCGTAACGGCACAAGAAACAGGCGGTTTCATTCTGTATCGTGACGGCCCGTAGAGGCTGTGTTGTGTCGAAAACAGTTCGCGTAATCATCTTATTGTGTGCCTTGATCGGGCCGTCCTTCGGGGCGGCCCAGTCCATTGGAACGATCACCCTGACGCCCGCTGAAATGCAGGCCACGGCCGTGGCGTCGCTGCGGTCCGGCAATGCGCCGCGCGCCCTTGCAATGTCAGAAGCGTTGTTGTTGCGCGATCCCACGGATGCGCTGGCGCTGGAAACAGGTGCGCGCGCCGCCCTCCGGATGGAGCGGTCCGACGTTGCCCTTGAACGTGCCCGCACGCTTTACCGCACAGCACCGGCCGCCGAAACGCGGTTTGTCGCCGCGCGTATCGCAGCCCTTGCCCATGCCCAGCAAGACCAGCTGACGGTGGCGCAAATCTGGCTGCGCCGCGCTCGCCAGAACGCACCAACGCAAACCGCAGCCGATGAAATTGCCGCCGATTACAGGATTGTGCGGCAACAAAACCCTGTTTCATACAATTTTGATTTCGGCATTTCACCCAGCTCGAACATCAATAACGGCAGTTCGGAAGACACGTTTAGCATAAATTTGTTCGGTCAAACCATTTCCCTGCCCTTTCCAGAAGAACTTAAGGAACTGTCAGGGTATGAAATCACGGCAGCAGCACGCCTGACCTATCGTTTGCATGACAGCCCGACCAGCCTGACCCGAGCATCGCTGGGGGTTGAAACATCACAGTTCTTCTTGAGCCGTGAATCCCGTGAGCGCGTGCCCGACTTCGACGCAAGTCGCCTAGATGCCTGGTATCTGAACACGGGGCTTGACCATATTTGGGCCGTTGGTGCGAACAATCAGCCCGCGACAGTATCCCTGAACTACGGGCTGACGTGGGCCAACGACGAGATCTATGCCTCCAATGTCCAACTTGGGTTGGGGCGGCGATGGAGCGTTGGTGAGGATGCCATAATCGCCGCGAATGTGGCGTTGCAACGCACTCTGTATCGCCAGACAGACCTGACCGCGGATATTTTGTCCGCGTCGATGGTCTATGTGCAACCCCTCGCCAATGGTCATAGCCTCAGCCTAAAGGCGAACGCAGGGCGATCCCGGGCTGACGCGGCGCGTTATGATTACACCTTTCAAAGCCTGGGCGCCGGCTACGATTTCGGGCGCATTGCGGACACCTTCGATCTGTTTCTCAATGCCGATTATAACTGGCGCAACTACGGGTCTGTCAGCAACAATGCAGTGACGCGCGCTGATGAAACCCTTGAACTTGGGGTGTCCGTCGGCCTTCCCGGTTTTGAAGTCTACGGATTTGAACCCGTGGTTTCCTTGCTATCGGAACGCGCGAATTCCACCTCAGCCCGGTTCCAGACGCAAACCGTAAGCCTCGATCTCAACTTTCGTTCCAGCTTCTGACCTCTGGTCACCGGCATCCGGCGTGTTAGGCTCCCTTCAATCAAGAACTGGAGAGAACATGCCGCTGAAATATCTGCACACCATGGTGCGCGTCAAAGACCTCGAGGCGTCGCTCGCGTTTTATAGACTTATCGGGTTGGAGGAACGCAAACGCTATGACAGCGACGGCGGGCGGTTCACATTGGTCTATCTTTGTGCGCCCGGGCAGGACGACGGCCATGCCGACCTTGAGCTGACCTACAATTGGGATGGCGACGATGCCCTGCCCTCCGACAGCCGGCATTTTGGCCACCTCGCCTATTCGTGCGACAATATTTATGAGATGTGCCAACATCTTATGGACAACGGCGTCACCATCAACCGCCCGCCCCGCGACGGGCGCATGGCGTTTGTGCGCAGCCCCGACAATATCTCGGTCGAGCTTTTGCAGGAAGGTGACGCCCTGCCCGCAGCCGAGCCTTGGGCCAGTATGGGGAACCTTGGCCATTGGTAGGTGGACGGTTTTCAGCGTGTTGAACACCGTCGTTCTTGCTGCGGGCCTTGCGCTTTGTGCGCCGCCTGCGCAGGCCTGCCGCCTTGCGCTGGTTCTTGGGATGGATGTGTCCGCGTCTGTTGACGCAGGCGAAGACAGGCTACAGCGCGCCGGATTGGCCGCAGCGCTGATGACGCCGCGCGTGCAGGCCGCGTTTTTCGCCAGCGACGCGCCCGTCGCTTTTGCGGTGTTTGAATGGTCCGGCCGCAACCACCAGCATCTGATGCAGGACTGGGTGGTGGTAAACAGCCCCGCGACGTTGGCCCAGGTTGCGACGAACATCGCTTCAACACGCCGCTTGCATACCGGTTCCCCCACGGCCATCGGCTACGCGATTGGCTATTCTGCAGGGCTTTTGGGCCGTGCGCCGCCCTGTGATACGCAAACCATCGACCTGTCAGGCGATGGCATGAACAACGACGGATTCGCCCCGCAAGACGCCATTTTCGCCTTCGATCTGGACGGTGTGACCGTCAATGGGCTGGTCATCCGCGTGCCGCGGGATGCAAACGGTCAGGCCGTGCAGCAGGATCTTGAAACCTATTACGCGCAAAATGTAATTCATGGGGCAGCCGCATTCGTGCAAGTCGCCGACGGGTTTGAGGATTTTGCCCGTGCCATGGAGCAAAAGCTGATCCGTGAGCTGGGCCTGCGCGTTGTTGGCACGGCCGGTCCGACGGTGGAGCCTGCGGGGTGATGCGCGTGGCGGTCCTGATGATGGCCCTGATCTGTGCCAGCCCCGCCGAGGCGCAATCAGGATGCCGGCAGGCACTCGCCCTTGGGCTGGATGTCTCTGGGTCTGTTGACGCGCAGGAATACCGGCTGCAACTGGATGGCTTGGCGGCCGCACTTGGTGACGCGGAGGTCAGGGCCGCCTTACTGGGACAGGGCACCGCGCCCGTCCGCATTGCGGTTTATGAATGGTCCGCCCCCGGCGATGACCGCCTTGTGCTGGACTGGACCGAGATTTCCGACGCAAGCGCCCTTGCTGATGTTCAGTCCATTCTGCGCAGCACGCGGCGGGGTGATATGGGCCCGAGCACCGGATTGGGCGAAGCCTTGCGCGTCGGAATTTCCTTGTTGGAACAACAGCCTGACTGCTGGAATCGCACGCTCGATATTTCGGGGGATGGCAAAGCAAACACCGGCCAGCGCCCCCAGAGCGTTTCCCCGACGCCCGACTGGATCACCGTAAACGGGCTTGTTATCGGATCAGATGATGCAGCAGGTGGCGACCACCGCCAGAGTCAAATCGGGGAACTGGCGGCCTATTACGCGGCCTATGTCATCCGCGGCCCGTTGGCCTTTGTGGAAACCGCCATCGGTTTTGCCGATTATGAAAATGCGATGCGGCGGAAACTTCTGCGCGAACTGGCAGTGTTGACCATCGGTCAGGCCGACATCGCTCAGTAGATATAGCGGATCTGGTCGGTCCAATACCGCTCCACGCGGCGCAGGGCTGTCGCGATTTCATCCAAGCCGTTCATATCCAGCACGCCTTTGGTTTGCAGCCCCGACGCGTGACCTGCAAACAGCCGTGTCACAACATCACGCACCGCACGTCCCTTTTCGGTGAGCCGCACACGCACCGATCGACGGTCAATCTCGCAGCGTTGGTGGTGCATGTAGCCCATCTCGACCAGCTTCTTGAGGTTATAACTGACGTTACTGCCCTGATAATAGCCGCGGGACTTAAGTTCCCCCGCCGTGACTTCGTTGTCGCCGATATTGAACAACAGCAAGGCTTGAACCGCATTGATTTCAAGCACGCCAACACGTTCAAACTCGTCCTTGATGACATCAAGCAGCAGGCGGTGCAGCCGTTCCACCAAGGTCAGCGCGTCGAGGTAGACGGTCATAAATTCGGTGTCTATGCCCGTTGGGGGGCTCCCCTCGGGGGTTGGTAAGGAATGCAGGCTCATCTCAATCTCCGTCGCATCTAACTGTCCAACCCGATTGCCATGCCAAGCGCAAACATTCCGTTAAATCACCAGAAATTTATCTAGAAGGCACCGCCAATCTAGACGTCCGGCTTGGTCAGGCCGACAGCGCCCGCGCGGATCATATCCATCAGTTCGCCGTAGATATCAGGTTCCGCCACCTGCCCCGTAACCCATTGATAAAGATCATGATCATTCTCGGATAGCAAATGATCATAGACCTCCAGCCGGGCCGCATCCAGATCGGCCAGATGCGCCAGCGAAAAAGCCGTTAAAATGATATCCATTTCTTTTATGCCGCGCCGGATGGAGCGCATGTGCAAGCGGCGGCGCGTTGTATCAAGGCTCTCTATCATGCGGACCCCATGGCGCGCAGGCGTTTTTCCAACTGCGCGAGCCGCGCACTGGATTGCGACATCTGCGCGCGCACCGAGCGCAACTCGGTCAACACTGACGACATGTCGGGCGCCATCTCACCGCCCTCATCACCGGGCGGCGACACGCCCTCGCCCTCGCCCATCAACAACCAGCGCAACGAGACGCCAAGGATACCGGCCAGAATGCTTACCCGATTGGCGCGCGGCTCGCTCAGGTCTCCTTCCCAGTTGCGCAAGGTGCCCGTTTTGATACCAACCCGCTGTGCAAGGTCCTTTTGCGTCAACCCTGCCGCTTCGCGTGCAGCGGCCAAACGGTCGCCAAAGGTTGCGGTTTCTTCGCTATACCAATCTTGCGTTTCAAGGTCGTCGTTCATTGTATCACCCTTCGATTGCGCGTTAATCTCGTGCCACTATGACAGCACGCCGCCCCCCTTTGCCAGACGAGGCCGACCATGACCTTTCTTTCCGCGACACTTAAGCGCGTCAAACCCTCCCCGACGATCGCCGTAACCACCAAGGCGCAGGACTTGAAGGCCGCGGGGCGTGACGTTATCGGCCTTGGCGCGGGTGAGCCGGATTTCGACACGCCACGCCACATCAAGGACGCCGGCATCGCGGCCATCAATGATGGAAAGACCAGATACACCGCCGTAGACGGCATCGCCGAGCTGAAACAAGCCATCTGCGCCAAGTTCCAGCGGGACAACGCGCTGGCCTACGTGCCCGCGCAGGTCAGCGTCGGCACCGGCGGCAAACAGGTGCTTTATAACGCGCTCATGGCGACGCTGAACGCGGGCGACGAGGTGATCATTCCCGCGCCCTACTGGGTCAGCTACCCCGACATGGTGCTGCTGGCCGGCGGCACCCCCGTGATCATCGAGGCGCAGCTTGCGGCCGCGTTCAAAATCACCCCTCAACAGCTTGAGGATGCGATCACGCCGAAGACCAAGTGGTTCTTGTTCAATTCGCCCTCCAATCCCACGGGCGCGGGCTATTCGTGGGCGGAACTGAAGGCGCTCACCGACGTCTTGCTGCGCCACCCCCACGTCTGGGTGATGAGCGATGATATGTATGAACATCTGGCCTATGACGGGTTTGAGTTTTGCACGCCCGCGCAAGTCGAACCGCGCCTTTATGATCGCACGCTGACCGTCAATGGCGTGTCCAAAGCCTATTGCATGACCGGCTGGCGCATCGGCTACGCGGCCGGGCCTGAAATGTTGATCACGGCCATGCGAAAGGTGCAAAGCCAATCCACCTCCAACCCCTGCTCCATCAGCCAATGGGCCGCGCTCGAAGCGTTGAACGGCCCTCATGATTTCATCGCGCAAAACAACGAGGCCTTCGTGCGCCGCCGCAATCTGGTGGTCACAATGCTCAACGACATCGATGGCGTCACCTGCCCGACACCCGAAGGCGCCTTCTACGTCTACCCCGGCATTTCAGGTTGCATCGGCAAGACCAGCGCGGCGGGCACCAAAATCGTTGACGACGAAGCCTTCGCCACCGCCCTTCTCGAAGAAACCGGCGTTGCCGTGGTCTTTGGGGCGGCCTTCGGGTTGTCGCCCAACTTCCGCATCAGCTACGCCACCTCCGATGACGCCCTGCGCGAAGCGTGCCGTCGCATCCAAACCTTCTGCGCAGCCCTGACATGAGCCGCAAGGTCGCCCTTGTGACCGGTGGCGCACGCGGCATCGGGCGTACAATCGCGCAGGATCTGGCAAAAGATCACGACATCGCGTTCACCTGGCACAAGAGCCCCGCGGATGCCGCAATCGCGGATCTACCTGCTGCGCTGGCCTTGCAAGGCGACCTCACGCAGGCGCTTACCTGCGCCACATTGATTGACCGTATCATCACACATTTCGGCCGCTTGGACGTGATCGTGAACAACGCAGGCGATGTCAGCGCGACACCGCTTGAAACCCACGTGCGCGAAGATCACGCCCGCCTGATGGCCCTGCATGTCATGGCACCTGCGGCCCTGCTTTCGGCTGCTTTGCCCCACCTCAAACGGGGCGCCGCCATTGTGTCGATCTCCTCGGTCAATGCCGTCCTGCCGCCCATGGGCGCTGCGATGTATGGCGCATCAAAGGCTGCCCTGAACCTCTGGACCCGCGCCATGGCCAAAGAACTGGGGCCAAAAGGCATCCGCGTGAACGCCGTCGCCCCCGGCGCGGTCAATATTCCCGAAAGCCCGCGCGACGGCGCGCTGACCAAACAGTTCGAAAACATGACGGCGCTTGGCGCATTGGCGACACCCGAAGACATCGCCCACGGCGTGCGGTTTCTGGCCTCGCAATCCGCGCGCGCGATCACGGGTGAAATACTCACGGTTTCAGGCGGGTATCGTCTCTGACCACACTCGACATGGCTTTGCCAATCGTGAATTGGCTGCTACAGATTAGGCAACCGGGACGCGAGAGGCCGAACAGCACATGAGCGCAGATCTTCCTGACTACTACTTCCGCGTCCGCGAGAACGGGGCCGTCGTGTTTCGCGTGGATACGGAAAACCGGCAACGCCGCATCGAGATGGACCAGATCGCGGTGATCAACATCAAAAACGGCGAGGTCAAACCACACGGGGACCGCGTCCTCTCTGACGATGATATTGCGCAGATCGAAAGCTGGATGGCCGATCGCATGGCCCTGCTTGCCCAGCGCGACATCGACGATATCCACCGCGCCGTCGATTACCTCAACATCACCACACAGTGGGTGCAATCAAAGGCAACGGATGACCAGCTGGAAAACGTGACAGATGCGCTGCTGCTGGCCATGCACGACCTACGCTCGCTTCTGGTGCGCAAAAAGGCAGACCGTTTGATCAATGGTCCCGACGCCGCACAATAGTCGCGGCCACCCCTTCTTTGGCTCTTAAATACCGCCCGCGAAGCGGTGCCAATTTTGTTACAAAATTGGCTACCCGCCCGCCGCAGGCGCAGTTGCACGGACAATCTGCACGGACCGCCCCCAAAACCGCCCGCTCAACAGCACGGCGGCCACCCCAAGACCAACCGTCAGCCCCAGCCATAGGCCCACCGCGCCCCAGTCAAACCAGAACGCCATCGCGTAGCTCGCCGGAACGCCGATGATCCAATAGCTGACAATCGCCAACCACATCGGCACCCGCGTGTCCTGTACTCCGCGCAAGACGGACAGCGCCACGATCTGCCCCGCATCCACGAACTGGAACAGCGCTGACAACATGATCAACACCACGCCCAGCGCTAGAACCGCATCGCGCGCAGGGTCGCTCGGGTCGATGAACAGACCCACAAGCAGCGCGGGCATCGACAGGAACACGATCACGACCAGCAGCCCGAAACTCAGCGACACCCCGTAGGCCGCGCGCGCGCCCCGACGCAGCGCCGCTTCATCGCGCGCACCGAATTGCCGGCTGGCACGGATGGTTGCCGCCTCCGACATGCCGACGTGGAACATGAACATGAACGCCGTCAGTTGCATCGCGATTCCATGGGCGGCGAGCTCGATCTCACCGATCCAACCCATCATAATCGACGATGCGGTAAACAACCCGCCCTCGGCAAATGACGTCAGGCCAATCGGCAGGCCAAGGCGAAACACCTGCCCCATGGCCTCATTGTCGCTTTTCCAGATGCGGCGGAACAGCTCTGCTTCGGGCTTTTTGATCTGCACGTATCCCACCAAGGCACCCATCATGATGATCTGGATGATCACAGATGCAATCGCCGCGCCTTCGATCCCCAGCTCGGGCGCGCCCAGATTGCCAAAAATCAACGCGTAATTGACCACCCCATTGGCGACCAGCGCCACCAGCGTGATCCACAATTGCACCGCCGTCATTTCCAGCGCCCCAAGGTAGGATCGCATCACCTGTGCGCCCATGGCCGGAAACATCCCCAGCACCGCAATGCGCAGGTATTTCCCCCCAAGCTCGGCCACCGCGGGTTCCTGCCCCATCGCCAGCAACACCGCCTCGCCATACATGAACGGCACAATCAACAACGCTGAATAGATCGCCGACAACCACAGCGCCATGCGCGTGGCGCGGCGTGCGCGGGTTTCGTCGCCCTGCTCGATGGCTTCGGCAACCAGTGGCGTTACCGCGCGGCCAAATCCAGCGCCAACAATAAAGGTAATAAACCACAGCCCCGTGGCCACCGTCGCCGCCGCCAGCGACGTCACAGAATACCACCCCAGCATGATCGTGTCCGTCATGTGGATAGAAAAGCCCGCAACATTGGCACCGACCAGCGGCAACCCCAGCTTCAACAGCCGCCCTGTGTGGGCCCGATATGACATCTGCATGGACATCCCAACGGGATATGCCCAAACTTTAATCAGGTCTAGCCTTGGCCTGCCATGGGAACCGCTTCATGTTCGACAGCCTTATCAGCGACGCCCAGACATTCCTGCGCGCGCTCAGCCGCGACAACACCCGCGACTGGTTTGTAGCGCGCAAGCCGGACTATGACAGCAGACTGCGCGACCCCGCCAAAGCCCTGCTCGACGAGATGTCGCCCTTTGACAAAGACCACCCCCATGGCGATCTGTTGCGCCACAAAGGTCTGGTTGCAACGGGCAAGCCGGACCTGTCCGGTGATCTGGTCGCACAGCTGGACGTCGCATTCTCGGACGTCTGGCCCTTGTCGGACATGCCGATCGGTGTGGCAGAGGCCCGCACGATCTAGCCTTTTGTCCAGCCCTTACAGAACCTGATCGGCCACATCTGTCAGCTGTTTCATCGTCGCATCCACATCGGCCAGCTTGTCGATCCCGAACAGGCCAAGCCGGAACGTGCGAAAATCCGCAGGCTCGTCCACGGCCAAGGGTACACCGGCGGCGATCTGCATGCCGAGTGCGGCAAACTTGGACCCGTTCTGAATGTCGGGATCGTCGGTATAACACACCACAACCCCCGGCGCGCCGAACCCGCCTGCCGCCACAGACGTCAACCCTTTGCCCGCCAGATACGTCCGCACGCCGTTGCCCAGTTTCCACTGGGCCGCGCGCAGGGCCTCAAACCCCATGTCTTTGGTTTCCAACATCGTGTCGCGAAAATCGCGCAGCGCATCTGTCGGCATCGTCGCGTGATAGGCATGCCCGCCGTTCAGGTAGGCTTCCATGATCTGACGCCATTTCTTGAGATCGACGGCAAAGCTGTTCGCCGTCGTGCTCTCCAGCCGTTCCAACGCGCGGGTAGACATCATCACCAATCCCGCCGACGGGCTGCTTGACCACCCCTTTTGCGGCGCAGAAATCAACACATCCACGCCTGTCGCCTTCATATCGACCCAAGCACAGCCCGACGCAATACAATCCAGGACCATCAATGCGCCCACCTCATGTGCGGCTTGGGCCAGCGCGGTGATATAGTCATCCGGCAGGATGATGCCGGCGCTGGTTTCCACATGCGGCGCGAACACCACATCAGGCTTGGCCTTACGGATCGCGGCCACGACCTCGGCAATGGGCGCAGGCGCAAACGGTGCGCAGCTGTCATTGCCGGTTTGGCGCGCTTTATGGACGCTTGTTTTTGCAGCGAAATCGCCCGCATCGAAAATCTGGCTCCAGCGGTAGGAAAACCAGCCGTTGCGCACGATCAACGCGTGCGCCCCGCCGCCAAACTGACGCGCAACCGCTTCCATCGCAAAGGTTCCGCCGCCGGGAACAATCGCCACGCCGTCCGCGTTATACACCTCGCACAACATGCCATGCAGGTCGCGCATCACACCCTGAAACACCTTTGACATATGGTTGAGAGAGCGATCCGTGAACACCACGGAAAACTCCAGCAGGCCATCGGGATCGACAGGTGAATGGATCGTTCGGGCTGTCATGACATTTTCCTTTGCACCGTTTGTATCGTTATGAGTTTGACCCGTCATAGAATGCCACAACCAAGGGGGCAAAGTCTTTCTCGGTATACCAAACACAACTGCGCGCTCATCAGCCCGCCTGAACCGGGCCCGGGCGCCGTTCCTCGCTCAACAACACATTGGCCTCGACGTTGCCGACACCGGGCAAGGTCATCACACGGCGCCGCAAGACCCGCTCGAAATCCGCCAGATCGCGCGCCACGACCCGCAAACGGTAATCATACAGCCCCAACACATGTTCGACCAATTGCACCTCGGGGATCGCGACAACCGCCCGTTCGAAATCATCCAGTGAAACCCGCCCTTTGGTGGCCAGCTTGACGCCCAAAAACACCGTGACCCCGAACCCCAGCGCCTCGCGGTCCAGCGCCACGCGCTGCCCTGCCAGAACCCCCGCTTCGCGCAGCCGCTTGATGCGCCGCCACGTCGCAGGCTGGCTCAACCCGATGCGCCCGCCCAGCGCCGCCGCCGTTTGCGTGGCGTCACGCGCCAAAGCCGCCAGTATCGCGCGATCCACCTCATCCAAGATCATAGCGGCAGGCTTTCATCATCATATACCGTCGCGACCGTCATCAGCG
>CBFHGD010000053.1:0-14355 GCA_965655275.1 Octadecabacter sp.
CCGGATATAGACCGGCGCATCGTCAGGATAGAGCGCCAGCCCCTCCTTCACGATCGCGACCATCTCGTCCGTGGTGACCCATGGCACCAGCATCAATGCCTCGGCTGACCGGTTCACCCGCGCGCAATGCTTGTCCAGATCCGGCACCAGCCCGTTGACGGACCGCGCCCCGTCAAACACCGCCGACCCCAACCACATGCCATGATCCGCCGCGCGCATCAGCGGCACGTCGCCTTCGTGCCATCTGCCCTCGAAATAGGTGCGTATGTTGGTGCCGGTCGCCATGATTGCTTCTCCCTGAACGTCGCCGCGAACCCTATCAGCCCTCACGCGCCCGTCCAGACAATCGACCCCGAAAGGTCCACGAATAGTCATATTAATGCCAAGACCCGCCGCGACGCTGGCGCAATGGAAAATCTCAAGAACACCACCCGCATCGCTCTTGGTTTAACCTCGATCCTTTTCGGGATCGCGCTCGTCCTGTTTGCGCTGGGCACCCGCGGCGCTCTGATGCGGATCGGGGTGGCAGGGCCCGTTGGCCTGATGGACCTCCTGGTCCTGGCGGGGCCCGTCGCCCCATTGGTGCTGGTTGGCGTGCACACGCTGTTCTTGCGCCCGCGCCGCGACCCCTACTGGAATGACAAAATTCTGCGCGCGATCGGGGTGGCCCAACTCATCGGGCTCGTCACGCACGTCTATCGCGGCTTCAGTGGCGGCGGCGGCACCAGCCTCGCATATCTGGGCGCACTTTTCATCATCGGCTGGGTCTGCATCGGTGCGATCCGCCGCGCGCCCGGCGGCCTTGATGTTGCGCCCCTACCGCACGGTGACTTAACGCCGCGCTAATCCCGCAGGTGCATGCTCACCCGTGGTTAACCCGTGCGGCCCCTTCGCCGCGCGCCATGGAATCTCAAACGGCAGCCGGTCCCCCAGACCACCCCCGCGCCACGGCGCATATCGGGTGCAGGGACAGGTCGCAGCGCATCAGACCTTGGGGCATAAAACACCCCACGGCACCGCCCTTCGGGCAGATCGCAACCTCACAAACCCTGATCGCCAATGCCTGCCAGCCCATCGCTGCCGCAGGCCAAACCCACGTCCGCCCGCTTCATCTGGCCCGACAAACTCCTCCCGGAGGGTCGCTCAACGCCCTGTCAAAGGCCGCAGTTCAGGACCGCAACAGCCCGACTATATCGTAGGTCTTCTCGAGGATCGGCGTGGCAATCGCACGCGCTTTCTGTGCGCCCTGCGCCAGCTTGCGGTCAATCTCGGCTGGATCATCCATCAGGCGTTTCATTTCGTCGCTGATCGGCGCCAGCTTCGTCACGGCCAGATCCGCCAGCGCGGGCTTGAACCGCCCCCATTGCGCCCCCGCATACTCGGCAATCACGGCATCCGGGGTCATGTCTGACAGGCTGGCATAAATATCGACAAGGTTCTTGGCCTCTGGCCGGCTGTCCAGCCCGTCCAGCGTGTCGGGCAGCGGTTCCGGGTCCGTCTTCGCCTTCTTGAACTTCTTGGCGATGGTGTCGGCATCATCAAGCATATTGATGCGCTCCATGTCGCTCTCGCCCGATTTGCTCATCTTCTTGGTGCCGTCGCGTAGGTTCATGACCCGCATGCCCGGCCCCTCGATCACCGGCTCCGTCACCGGAAAGAAATCAACGCCAAAGTCATTGTTGAACTTGCTGGCAATGTCGCGCGTCAATTCCACGTGCTGCTTCTGGTCCTCGCCCACCGGCACCTGCGTGGCGTGATACAGCAGAATATCGGCCGCCATCAGCGACGGATATGCATAGAGGCCAAGCGACGATTTTTCGGCGTTCTTGCCCGCCTTGTCCTTGAACTGGGTCATCCGGTTCATCCAGCCAACCCGCGCCACGCAATTGAAAATCCACGCCAGCTGCGTGTGCTCGGGCACTTGGGACTGGTTGAACAGGGTCGAATGTTCGGGGTCGATCCCGGACGCCAACATGCCAGCGGCAATCTCGCGCGTGGCCGCCTTCAGCCCCGCAGGGTCCTGCCAGACCGTAATGGCGTGCAAATCCACGGCGCAATAAATCGTCTCGATGTCCGGGCTCTGCATGTCGACCCAGCGCTTGATCGCCCCCAGATAATTGCCAAGCGTCAAACCACCGGAAGGCTTGATGCCGGAAAAAACGCGCGGGGTAAAAGCTGTCTGGGTCATATCGGTTTCCAAAGCTGGATTTACGGGTCACTCTCGCTTACCCATGCCCAGATAGGCCGTCAACCGAATGGACCCGACAGATGCAAGATGATCCAAACAGCGAAAACCCCTTCAACTCGGTCCCTCGGGTGCCACTGGCGCTTGTTGCGATCATCGTCGCGGTCGAGTTGACCCTCACAGCAGCAGCAAACGGCTGGGTTGGCGGCGCACAGGGCATCGGCTGGCGCTCGGCCGCGTTTCAGGATTACGCCTTCGCCCCCGCCGTCATGACCGAGATTTTCGAACGCGGGCGCGGCACCTTTGATATGTGGAAACGCTTTGTCACCTATCCCTTCGTTCACGCCACGTTTACACACGCCCTCTGGGCCTGCGTGTTGCTTTTGGCGCTGGGCAAATTTGTGGGCGAGGTGTTTCGCCCTGTTCCCTTCGCAATCCTGTTCTTCACCTGCTCCATCATTGGCGCGGCGGTCTACGGGTTGCTGTCGCCCGCCAACATCGGCCTCGTCGGGGCCTACCCCGGCCTTTACGGGCTGATCGGCGCCTATACCTACCTTATGTGGCTAACGCTTGAACGCATGGGCGAAAACCAACTCAAGGCGTTTCAGCTTATCGGCATATTGCTCGGCCTGATGCTGGTCTATTCCATGATGTTTGGCAGTGCGCCTACATGGATCGCCGAAGTCGCAGGGTTCCTTGTGGGGCTGTTCACCGCCCCCGTCCTCGCGCCGGGCGGCTGGTCCGCCTTCCTCAAACGCATCCGCTCAAGGTCCTGACGCGGGCCCGAACCTGCCCGTGCGCGCCGTTACCCCCGCCGCATCGCGGCCTTGAATTCGGCCAACCGGAACGCGCCAATCAATTGGCCAAACGCGAAATAGCTGGCAAGCCCGACGAACACGATAAACGCCAAAGCGCCATATCGCAGGCTTGCCATCCCCAGTGCAGGCCCCACCAGCAACACCGCCGCCACCAGCACCCCGCCCATCAGGATCGACGCGACGATAATGCGCCAGAACCGTTGCTTGAACCGCTCGTCAAACCGCGCCGCGTTCCCCATGTTGAGCGTGCCCAACCACAGCTGAAGCACCATCACCCAGCCCGCAATCGTCGTGGCCAGTGCCGCGGCGATGTAGCCGATGGAAAACATCAACCCCACCGCAATCGCCGCATTCACGATCATCGCGACGATCGCGTAATAGAACGGGCGCTTGGTGTCGGCGCGGGCGAAATACAACGGTTGCAGCGCCTTTTGCAGAACGAACGCGGGCAGGCCCATACCGTAGATCGCGACAGCCATCGCAGTGGCGGCCGTGTCATCGGAATTAAAGGCGCCGCGTTCAAACAACACCGACACCAACGGCACGGGGATGATGATCAACGCCACGGCTGCGGGAATGGTCAGCGCCAGCGCCAGCTCGGAGGCGCGGTTGAACGCATTGCGCCCGCCGTCTTCGTCGCCAGCGGCCAAACGACGGCTCAGGTCCGGCAACAGCACCACCCCCAACGCAATCGCCACCACACCAAGCGGCAGCTGATAAAGCCGGTCCGCATAAGACAGCCATGCTATCGCACCGTCAAAATAGCTCGCCACCTGACGGCCCACCAAAAGGTTGATCTGCACCACGCCACCGGCCAGCGCAGCGGGCGCGGCGATGATGAACAGGCGTTTTAGATCCGGCGTCATTTTTGGCAGGCGAAGCGACATCGCGAAGCCGGCACGCTTGGCCGCAACCCACACCAGCACCAGCTGCGCAAGACCCGCGACCGGCACGGCCCAGGCAAGGCCCAGCCCGACAACGCCTTCGCGGGTCAACCTGTCACCGCCCGCCACCTGCGCAGGATCAATCCAGCCTGACAGCACCAGCGCCACAATAAAGATCACGTTCAGCAAGACAGGCGCAGCGGCGGCGGCCATAAACCGCCCCGTCGCGTTCAGGACACCGGACAGCAAGGCCGCCAGCGAGATAAACAAGATATAAGGAAACGCGATCCGCCCGTAGTGAACCGCCAGATCAAACCGCGCGTCCCCCACGAACCCTGACGCCATCGCCGTCACCAGCGCAGGCATCGCCAGCACACCGATCAGGGTAAACGCACTTAGCGCGAAGGCCATGAACGCAAAGGCATCCTGCGCAAAGGTTTTGGCGTCTTCCTCGGCCTCGAGTTTTTTGGAAAACATCGGCACGAAGGCCATGTTGAACGCGCCCTCGGCAAAGAAACGGCGAAACAGGTTGGGCAGCGAAAACGCGATCAAAAACGCCTGCGCCACCGGCCCTGTGCCCAGATAGCCCGCGATCAGAATGTCGCGCGCGAACCCGAAAATGCGGCTCAGCAGCGTCCAGACCCCAACGGTCAGAAAGCCGGAAATCAGGCGAATGGGTTTCAACTGTCTTGGTCCTTGCGCGGCTTTGGCTGCCACTCCATTCCCATGTAGCCATGACCCGCCGCAAGCTCTGAAAGCATCTTTTCCAGCCGGCGTTGCCGTGTTTCCTCGCGCTTGGCGCGCGCGATCCAGCCGATCCAGTCGTTTTTCTGATAGGCAGGGCGCGCATCAAACGCCGCGCGCAGGCCCCGCACAGCGAGGGCTTCAGCCACAAAATCGGGCATCGGGTGGATATCGCGCGTCAACGCCATGTGCCGCATCTCCTTGCAAGTTGCGCCAGTTTACGGCGCAGCCTGTGCAATTTCGACATAGAAGTTGTGCAGGTGATCAGGCGCGCGCGCGCTCGGCCCCTTGCGCAATCGCCTCACGGAGCTTCTTTTCCAGCGCGGCTTGTTTGCCTTCGGCGCGAAATTTCAGCCCGAACATGTCTTTGACATAGAAGGTATCTACCACCTGTTCGCCGTAAGTCGCGATCAGCGCGCTGGCGATGTAGACGTTGGAGTTGGCCAAAGTGCGGGTCAGGTCGTGCAACAGGCCGGGGCGGTCGCGGGTGTCTACCTCGATGATGGTGTAGATTTCGCTGCCGTCATTGTCGAACGTGATGGAGGTGTTGACGCGAAATGCCTTTTCGCGCTTCTTCATTTTATCCTTACCCGCAAGGGCGTCACGCGTAACGACGTCGCCGTGCAGCGTGCGTTCGATCATATTGCGCAGGCGCGGCAATCGGTCCGGCGTATAGGGATGGCCTTCGCTGTCTTGCACCCAGAACGCCGCCGTTGCAAAGCCGTCTTTGGATGTGAACGTGCGTGCATCCACGACGTTGGCCCCTACGAGTGACAGCGCCCCGCACATGCGGCTGAAGATGCCCGGATGGTCCGCCATGGCGAAACAGACGCGGGTGGCGTCGCGGTCGTCATCCGGTGTCAGATTGATGCGCACCTCATCGGTGCCAATGCCGTGCAGCAGGTTTGCGAAATCCACATGGGCGGTGACGTGCAGGCCCTGCCAATACGGCGGGTAATGGCGGCCCAGTTCCACGCGAAGGTCTTTGTCGTCCCAGCCCGCCAGCGCCGCGCGAAGGTTCTTGCGCGCCTCGGATCCGCGCTCTTCGCGGTTGAGCGCCTCCATCCCGTTTTCGAGCGCAAACCGCGTCTGGCGATAGAGCGCGCGGATCAACACGGCCTTCCAGTTGTTCCATGTATCGGGACCAACGCCGCGAATGTCGCAGACCGTCAGCACGCACAAAAGATCCAGCCGTTCCACGGTTTTCACCGCTTTGGCAAAGTCACGCACCGTGCGCGGGTCGGCGATGTCGCGTTTTTGCGCCATGTCCGACATCACAAGGTGATAGCGCACCAGCCACTCGACGGTTTCGCATTCCTTTTTTGTCAGGCCCAGTCGCGGCGCGACTTTGCGCGCGATTTTGGCCCCGAGGATGGAATGATCCTCCGCGCGCCCTTTGCCGATGTCATGCAGTAGCAACGCCACATAAAGCACGCGGCGGTTGATGCCGCCCTTGATGATAGACGCGGACACGGGCAGTTCTTCGTCCAGCTCAGCCCGTTCAATGCGCGCCAGATGGCTGATTGTCTGGATCGTGTGTTCGTCCACGGTGTAGTGGTGATACATGTTGAACTGCATCATCGCGACGATGGGTTCGAATTCCGGGATGAAGGCGGCCAGCACGCCAAGTTCGTTCATCCGCCGCAGGGCCCGTTCCGGATTGCCATGTTTCAACAGCAGATCAAGAAAAATGCGCTGGGCTTCTTTGTCCTTG
Source organism: Octadecabacter sp. (assembly GCA_965655275.1). Lineage (GTDB taxonomy): Bacteria > Pseudomonadota > Alphaproteobacteria > Rhodobacterales > Rhodobacteraceae > Octadecabacter. The sequence goes on from CBFHGD010000053.1 coordinate 6,346, forward strand.
CGCATGTCGTCGTCGATCAGCGGCAGGTTGGCTTTGATCAGACGCATGGCCTCGGGGTGCATCAGGGTGCCGGTGCGCAGGGCTTCTTCGAAGATGCGCAACAGGTTCAGCTTGTCCTGAAGGAACGCGGCCGGCGTGTCCACGGTCAGGCGGTTCTGCTTGATCGCATAGGGCGCTTTCGCCTTCTTGGAGCGGTTGAACAACCGCAACAGCATCGGTTCTGACTTCAGGTGCGCGGCCTCTTGCGCCACAAGGAAAATCCGCGTGAGGTCCCCGACATCGGTCGCATGTAGGAAATAGGCCTGCATGAAATGTTCAACCGCGCGGCGGCCGCCCTTGTCGGTGTAGCCCATGCGCTCGGCCACCTCGACCTGCATGTCAAACGTCAGCTGGTCGGTGGCGCGCCCCGTGATCAGGTGCAGGTGGCAGCGCACGGCCCATAGAAATTCATGGGCGGCTTTGAAATCTTCATATTCGTCTTGTGTGAAAACGTTGTAGTGCACCAGCTCGGATGCATCTTTGACGCCGTGTACGTATTTGCCGATCCAATACAGCGATTGCAGATCGCGCAGCCCGCCCTTGCCCTCTTTGACATTGGGTTCGACCATATAGCGCTGCCCGCCCTGTTTGCGGTGGCGCTCCTCGCGTTCCTGCAATTTGGCATCGATGAATTCGGGGATCGTGTTGGCAAACAATTCGTCTCGCAAACGGGTCGTCAGCTCCTGCGCCAGGGGCTTGTCGCCGACCAGAAACCGCTCTTCCACCAGCGATGTGCGAATGGTGTAATCCTCGCGCGCAAGGCGCAGACAGTCTTTTACGGTGCGGCACGAATGGCCGACCTTCAGCTTCAGATCCCAAAGGATATAAAGCATGGATTCAATCACGCTTTCTGCCCAAGGCGTGATTTTGTAAGGCGCCAGAAACAGCAGGTCGACATCCGAAAACGGCGCCATTTCGCCACGCCCTGATCCGCCGACAGCGATCAGGGACAGGCGTTCGGCCTCGGTCGGGTTGGGGAGGGGATGCAGCTGGGTGGTCGCCAGATCGAACACCGCGATGACGATGCAATCGGTCAACCACGCATAGGCGCGCGTTGCGGCTGTGGCGTCAAACGGATTGGCCGTAAAGGTCAGCGCGATCTGGGCGCGCCCTGCATCCATCGCGGCCTTGAGGGGGGCGACAGCAGCGCGGCGCATGTCGATCCCGTTCGGGTCCGCCTTGGCCACCGCATCAACCAGCGCTGCACGCATTGCCCCGCGGTCAAGGATTTCATCCGCAGGGCAAATCAGGTCGTCAGGGACCTCGAAGGGGACTTCGGTAAGGGTCAGATCAGGATCCGCCGCGACCGAAGGATTGGGGTGCAGGGCTCACGATAGTGACCTGATTGTTCGTGATTCGTGCCACGGCCAGCGCGCGCTGGTTGGACCCGTCAGGGCGCAGGCGGAACGCGCCCGTCGCACCGGCAAAACCGGCCGAACGGGTCAGCGAGGCCTGCGTCAGCGCACCGGGGTCTCCCGTGGCGGCCAAGGCACCAATGGCGGCGATCCCGTCATAGGCAATGCTGGCCAGCGGGTGGGGCGGCGCGCCATATGTGGCCTCGTAGCGGTTGCGAAACGCCGCCTCACGGCCCGCGTCCGCCATTGCAAACAGGCCGTTTTGCATGCCCGGCAGGGCCGCAGCCTGTGGTGCGGCGTCCCAACGGGTGATGCCGATAAGGGGCGTGTTGGCAGGTGTCAGGCCCTGATCATCCAGCGATGTCGCAAGGATCGGCAAGCCGCCCGAAACGTTGTCCGTGACAAAAACCGCCTGCGCGCCAGTGCTGTTTACGGCACTGACGATCGCAGGGGCGCGCGCAAATATACCCGCCTGACTGAACGGATAGGATTCGGTGCCGGTTACGGTCGCGCCAGCCGCGCGGATCGACGTTGCAATGGCGTCGCGCCCCACCGTGCCGGCCAGATCATCCTGATGGACGATCATATAGCGGTTGATCCCCTGACTGCCCGCGTAGCCCACCAGCCGGTCGGAAATATTGCCAAAGGTATTGCCCAGAACAAAGACGTTGCCGCCCGCGATGGCCGGATTGTTGGAGAATGCCAGCACGTTCACATTCGAAGGCGCCACAGTGACGCCAACCGCATTGGCGCTGGCCGCATCAAGGGGCCCGAGGATGATTTTGGCACCGTCCGCAATCGCCGCAGCCGCCATTTGCGACGCCTGACCGGCATCACGTCCGGTATTGTAAACCCGCAAGTCGACGCGCACGCCATTCAGATCCGTGATCGCCATACGGGCAGCATTTTCAAGGCTGGCCGCAATCGCGTTTGCCTCCGCCTGTCCGGATCCGCCGGGCACCAAAAGGGCGACAGGCACAGGCGCTGTCGGGTCGATCGATTGGCCGGAATTGCCGCCTGCACCGGGAAGGGCAAGGTCACAGGACGCAAGAAACACCATCGCAGTGAGGGCAAAAACACGGGCCGCAAGGTGGCGTAGACGCAAGCTGCGCGGATCAATGGCGGGTAGGCTGGGCAAACGGGTTAACATGGACTATTTCACTCCCTCTGGTGGCACGATTGGTCCGGCCACATCTTAAAGTCGCATCATACTGCGCCGGTCGGGAGGGTCTAGGTATGAATCATCGAAAGGTTCCCCTGTCGGCGGGACTATACCTGTGCGCCGTGCCGATCGGGAACGCGCGCGACGTGACCCTGCGCACGCTGGATATTCTGGCCAGTGCCGACGTGATCGCAGCAGAAGACACGCGCACCTGCCGCAAGTTGATGGAAATTCACGGCATTCCCCTGGGTGACCGGCGTGTCGTGGCCTATCACGACCATTCCGCGGCCCCCGTGCGCGACCGGTTGATGGACGCGGTGCGGCTTGGGCAATCGCTCGCCTATGTGTCCGAAGCAGGGACGCCATTGGTGGCGGACCCGGGGTATAAACTGGCCGCCGCGATGAAAGACGCGGGCTTGCCGCTGACGGCGGCGCCGGGCGCATCAGCCGTGCTGGCGGCGCTGACGGTGTCGGGCCTGCCCAGCGACGCCTTTTATTTTTCAGGCTTTTTGCCGAGCAGCTCAGGCGCACGCAAAAAGGCCCTGGAAGACTTGAAGGCGACCCCTGCAACGTTGATTTTTTACGAATCGCCGAAACGGATTCATTCAATGTTAGGGGATGTGTGCGAGGTGTTCGAAGACAGCAGACAAGTGGTGATTTGCCGCGAGCTGACCAAGAAATTCGAGGAGGTCCTGCGCGGGTCGGCGGCCGAACTGCTTGAGGAATTGGGGGGACGCACGTTGAAAGGCGAGATCGTGGTGCTGGTCGCGCGCGGAACGCACGACGCCGTGGGCGAGGATGATGTTCGGGCGGCATTGCGATCCGCAATGCAGACGATGCGTGTAAAAGATGCGGCAACGGCTGTGGCGGGCGCGACAGGCATGGCGCGACGGGACGTGTACCAATTGGCGCTAAGCCTGAAGGAGAATGAGGAATGAATGCCAAACAGCTTCGGGGCCAGACATCGTATCACGCGGGGATTGCCGCTGAAGATATGGTGGCGGACCGGTATGCGCGTGGCGGCTACCCCATTCTCGCGAAGCGTTGGCGCGGGGCATCCGGTGAGATTGATTTGATTGCCCGGGACGGTGCAGGCATCATCTTCATTGAAGTCAAGAAAAGCAGCAGCCACGGACAGGCCGCGTCACACCTGACACGTCGCCAGATGGATCGTATCTGTGGCGCGGGGTCGGAATTTCTGGCCAGTCAACCGCGGGGGCAATTGACCGACGTGCGCTTTGATGTGGCGCTTGTGGACAGCGCGGGGCGGATCAAAGTGATCGAAAACGCTTTGATGGACGGCTAAGGGTCCATTGCGCTTGGGCGATGCCGGGTCCATGTAAGGGAAACCTTTCGGAGTGAACCAGACATGACTGCCCAAAAACCCCTGACCGTCGCTTTTCAAATGGACCCGATCGGGGCTGTCGATATTAATGCGGACAGCTCGTTTCGCCTTGCCGAAGAAGCGCAGGCGCGCGGGCACACGCTTTTTTACTACACGCCCGATCAGCTGGCCTATTTCGAAGGCCGCGTGATTGCACAGGGGCAGGATCTGGTGGTGCGCCGTGAGGTCGGCAACCATTTTTCCGTAGGTGAGATGCGCGAACAGGATCTGGCGGAGGTCGACGTGATCTGGCTACGCCAGGACCCCCCGTTTGATATGGGATATATCACCACGACCCATATTCTGGAGCGCGTGCACCCCGACACTTTGGTGGTGAACGACCCGTTCTGGGTGCGCAATTACCCCGAAAAACTGCTGGTTCTGGATTTCCCCGATCTGACACCACCGACTGCCGTTGCGCGCGATCTTGATACCCTCAGGGCGTTTCGTGCCAAACACGGTGATGTGATCCTTAAACCGCTTTATGGCAACGGCGGCGCGGGTGTGTTCAAGCTGCACACCAATGACAGCAACCTTGCATCGCTGCATGAAATGTTTGCAGGCATCAACCGTGAGCCATTGATTATACAGAAGTTTTTGCCGGATGTCAGCGCGGGCGACAAACGCATCATCCTGGTGGACGGTGAGCCTGTCGGCGCGATCAACCGCGTTCCGGCAAAGGGTGAAACCCGCTCTAACATGCATGTTGGCGGGCGGCCCGAAGCCATTGGATTAACCGAGCGGGACCGCGAGATTTGTGCGCGTATCGGGCCGCTGCTGCGCGAAAAGGGGCAGATTTTTGTCGGCATCGACGTGATCGGGGAGTATCTGACCGAAATCAACGTGACCTCCCCCACCGGCATTCAGGAACTTGAACGATTTGACGGTGTGAACATCGCCGCCAAAATCTGGGAGGCGATCGAGGCCAAGCGGCCATGATGCGCCCCAGTTTCCGGTTGCGCATGTTGACGTTTGGCATGCGGTGGCTTGTGAAGCCGCGGCTGAAACGCACAGGCACGCCGGAGCAGGCAAACCGGATGTTCGAGCGTGCCGCGCCGTTTTTATTTAGCGCGCCCAAAGGGTTGGTCGCCGAAGACGTCGGCCCTTGCCTGCGGGTGCAGGTCGGCACGCCGGACGCGAACAAAGCAATTTTGTATTTGCACGGCGGTGCATTTGTCACGGGGTCGCGGCGGTCCTACCGCGCGTTCGCAGGGCGATTGGCGAAACGCACCCGCGCGGCGGTGTTCATCGCAGACTATCCGCTGTTGCAAAACGCCCCGTTTCCCGCCGCGCCAGAGGCGGTTTTGGCGGCATGGGATCATTTGCGCGCCTCCGGCTGGGCCGCGGAACAGATCGTTGTGGCAGGCGACAGTGCGGGCGGAAACCTTGTGTTCGGCCTGCTGTGGCAGCTGTTGCAACGCGGCGAGCGACCCGCGGGTGTCGTCGCGTTTTCACCCTGGACGGACCTGACAGTTTCGGGGGAGACGATAGACGCGCATCGCGCTCTTGATCACATTATTCCCGCCGGGCGTATCAAGGAGGCGGTTGAATTATACATCAACGGTGCGGATGCAGCGCAGCCTCTGGCCAGTCCGGTGTTTGCCGATTACCCGAACGCGCCGCCCGTATTCATTCAGGTCGGCGCGCAGGAAGTGCTGTTGTCTGACAGTGAACGCATGGCGCAAGCTGTGGGCGGGCAGATCGAGGTTTGGGACGGCTGCCCGCATGTCTGGCAGCTGTTTGACGGGCGCTTGCCGGAAGCCAATGCGGCCATGCGCGCGGTGGCGAAATTTGTTCACACCTGTTTCGAGAGCGCCAAGCGGTAGCCAAGCGCCTCGGCCACATGGGGTTTGCGCACGTCGGCTGCGCCGTCCAGATCGGCGATGGTGCGCGCAACGCGCAGCACGCGGTGATAGCCGCGCGCGCTGAGGCCGAACCGTTCAGCGACTTTGACCAACAGCTCTTTGCCTTCGGCGTCCGGCGTTGAGACCTGTTCCAGTGCGCCGCCGTCAAGGTCGGCGTTGACCTGCATTTGCGTCCCCGCAAACCGTGCCGCTTGCACCGCGCGGCCCGCGGCCACGCGCGCGGCGATCACAGCGGAGCCATCGCCCGTTTGGGGCAGGTCGAGGTCGGTGTAGGCGACGGGCGGCAGTTCGATGCGCAGGTCAAAACGGTCCATCAACGGGCCGGAAATGCGCGACATGTAGTCTTCGCCGCACACAGGCACACGGGCGCAGGCGCGCAGCGGATCGGTAAAGTAGCCGCATTTACAAGGGTTTGCAGCGGCCACCAGCATGAAACGGCAGGGGTAGCGGACGTGGGCATTCGCACGCGCGACAACAACGCTGCCGGTTTCGATGGGCTGGCGCAGGGTTTCGAGAACGGCGCTGGGGTATTCGGGAAACTCGTCCATGAACAGCACGCCATTGTGCGCGAGCGAAATTTCACCCGGTTTTGCGCCGCGTCCCCCGCCGACGATTGCGGCCATGGATGCGGTGTGGTGCGGTTCGCGAAACGGGCGTTCACGGCTGATGCCGCCTTCGGACAACAGCCCGGCGAGTGAATGGATCATCGAGGTTTCCAACGCCTCGGTTGGCGACAGGGGCGGGAGAATACCGGGCAATCGGGCCGCGAGCATGGATTTTCCAGACCCGGGCGTGCCGACCATCAGGACGTGGTGGCGCCCGGTGGCGGCGATTTCCAGTGCACGCTTTGCCTTTTCCTGCCCCTTCACATCGGCGAAATCGCGGATTTGTGCGGGGCCTTGAACCTCGCCGGGTTCGGCGAGGGGCAGCGGGGCTTGGCCCGTGAAATGGCGCAGGGCTTCGGCGAGGGAATTGGGGGCGTAGACCGCAGCGGCATCGACCCATGCGGCTTCTGCACCGCAGGCGCGCGGGCAAAACAGCACGCGGTTTTCGCTCGCTGCGGCCATGGCTGCGGGCAGAGCGCCGAGCACCGCGATAAGCGTGCCGTCCAGCGACAATTCCCCGAGCGCCACGGTGTTGGCGACAGCGTCTTGCGGGATCACATCGAGCGCTGCGAGCAGTGCCAGCGCGATGGGCAGGTCAAAATGCGAGCCTTCTTTGGGTAGGTCCGCAGGCGAAAGGTTGACGGTGATTTTCTTGGATGGAAGCGCGATGGACAGTGCACTGAGGGCGGAGCGCACACGGTCGCGCGCCTCGCTTACCGCTTTGTTGGGTAGGCCGACGATTGAAAATGCGGGGATGCCGGGGGCGGTGGCGCATTGCACCTCCACCAGCCGCGCGTCCACGCCTTCAAACGCGACCGTGTAGGCGCGTGCAACCATTCTCAACCGTCTCCCTAACTTGGTTAACAGTTTGACCTATAAGGCGTTTAAGAAAGGTTAACGCGACGTGGGATCAGGCGGGCGATCAAGCGGGCATCGGGAAGGGTTTGCGCGGCAATTTCATATCGTAATTGTCCAGTTCGACGTCCGCCGCCAGCCCGTCGCGGCGCCACTGTTTGATGGCCGGATGGGATAGTTGCGCCTGAACATAGGCCTTTGCGTCGGCCGACACGGGCAAATCATATCCGGCGATGCGGATGCAAACTGGCGCGAAGAACGCATCGGCCAGGCTGTAGCCGCCAAACAGGAACGGGCCACCAGACTGATCAAGCGCGGCTGTCCATAGCGCGTCAATCCGCACGAGGTCGGCGGTGACGCCGTCAGAGGGCACAAACCCGTCCCACGCGGTTGCCAGATTCATCGGGCAAGCGCCGCGCAACGCCGTGAATCCGCTGTGCATTTCGGCAATCATGCTTTGGGCCATGGCGCGGGCTTTGGGGGCGTCGGGCAAAAGCCCCCGGTCGGGAAACGCCTCGGCCAGATGCCAGCCGATGGCGAGGCTGTCTGTCAACATGCCGCCATCGGGCGTTTGGACCGCCGGCACAGAGCGGTGCGCCCCGAAGCGTGCAACATCTTTATAAAAATCCGCGCTATAAAGCAGCGTGTCGATGACTTCGACGTCAATGTCATGGGCTGCAAACGGCAACCAGCCGCGCAGCGACCAGCTTGAATAGAGGCGTTGTCCGATGAGGATTTTATATGT
>CBFHGD010000054.1:0-285 GCA_965655275.1 Octadecabacter sp.
AGATCGAGGCCAGCCTCGTCGGCCATCTGCATGGCGCGTTCGGGCGTCACGACGCCGGCATTCTCACCGTCCGCCCCGATGAGGCGGATTTCGGGCGCGCGGATGCTGTCATTGACGCGGGGGCCTGTGTCGCGCTGTGGCGGCGCATTATGGGGTCTGCGGGCTATGGGACTTTTCCTTAAATTGTTTGTCGTACCATCCGCGAACGTAAACCCGCACGGGGCGCACTTCAAGGCGCAAAAGCGCGATTTCGCCGAGCTGTTGAGCGGTGATTGATGTGGTGCG
>CBFHGD010000054.1:295-14041 GCA_965655275.1 Octadecabacter sp.
GGTCCAGTTGGGGCCAGTATTGTTAAAGGACGAACATCATGAGAGGCACGATTGCAATCATCGTTATCGCTGTGCTTGGCTTTTTTGGCTACCAGTGGGGCGTAAACGGTAAGAACCCTGCACAGGTTTTTTCGGGCGCGACAGAAATGGCTGGCGAAGCAGCCGGCGACGCAATGGACGCAGCTGGTGATGTCGTTGAAGGCGCGACAGAAATGGCGACCGACGCCGCTGATGCGGTAACGGACGCGGCTGAGGGCGTGGTAGATGGCGCAACTGAAATGGCAACGGATGCGGCTGAAGCTGTTGAAGGCGCGGTTGAAGGCGCAACAGAAATGGCAACGGATGCGGCTGACGCCGTTGAAGGTGCGGTTGAAGGCGCGACTGACATGGCTTCCGACGCAGCAGACGCTGTAACCGATACGGCTGAAGGCGCAGTCGAGGGCGCAACCGAAATGGCGACTGACGCAGCTGATGCTGTTGAGGGTGCTGCTGAAGGCGCAACTGACATGGCCTCCGACGCTGTTGAGGGCGCAACCGATGCCGTCGAGGGCACTGCAGACGCCGCAACTGACATGGCCGAAGGTGCAACCGAGGAAGCTGCCGCTGTTGCTGAAGAAGCCACCGCTGCAACCGAAGACGCTGTTGAAACGGTTACGGAAGAAGCCGCAGCTGCAACCGAAGAAGTGGCGACAGCCGTTGAAGAAGGTGCCGCAGAAGTTGCAGCCGAAGCAGCTGCCGAAACCGCGGATGGCATCGACATTTCCAGCTTGCTGACACCGGAAACCTTTGACGCGGCGAAGATCTCCGAGTGGGTCGATAACGCAGATCTGGGCCCGCTTGTGTCCACACCGCTCAAGGCCGCCGTTGAAGCCGCTGGCGACAACCCGGACCTTATTTCCGGCGTGATTGAGCAAATCAAGGATGCCGCTGGCCTCTAAGCCAGGCGACAGACCAAACGAAAAGGGCCGCTCAATCGAGTGGCCCTTTTTTGCGTGTCGGGTGCGTCGTTAATCGAGGAACGCCTTTTCCACTACGTAATGCGCGGGTTTTGAATTGGCGCCCTCGACCAGCCCGTATTCCTCGAACATTGCTTTCAGTTCAAGGTTGAAGGCCAGATTGCCACAGATCATCGCGCGGTCCGTTTCGGGGTTCAGGGGCGGCACGTCAAGGTCTGCAAACGCTTCGCCCGAACGCATCAGGTCGGTGATGCGGCCCATTTTGGGGCTCTCCTCGCGCGTTGTTGTCGGGTAGTATTTGATCTTCTTCCAAAAACCTTCACCAATCACCTCGTTGAGCAATTCGTCAACCTTCAGGCTTTCGATAATCTCGCGCCCGTAGGTCAGCTCGCCCACTTCGCGGCAGGTGTGGGTGATGATCACCTCGTCGTAATCTTCGTACGTCTGCGGTTCGCGCAGCAGGGACGCAAAAGGCGCAAACCCTGTGCCGGTCGCCAAGAACCAGATCCGCTTGCCGGGGATCAGCGCGTCATGCACCAATGTGCCGACAGGTTTGGGGCGAAGTATGATCTCTTGCCCGACTTCGATGTGCTGCAACCGCGATGTCAGCGGGCCGTCGGGCACCTTGATGGAATAAAACTCGAGCTCCTCGTCCCAGCTGGGCGAGGCGATGGAATAGGCGCGCAACAGCGGCTTGACCTTGCCGGTCTTCGGGTCGGGATCGCCCATCAGTCCGATCATCACAAACTCGCCTGACCGAAACCGCAAAGACGCAGGCCGCGTGCAGCGAAAGCTGAACAAACGGTCGGTGTAGTGTTTAACCTGCGTCACCGTCTGGGCATCGGGCAGGGCGGGGATGGCTTTGCTGGGGGTGGCTGTATCTGTCACGGCTGTCATTTCTGTCATTATTATCGGCGCGAGCTTACGCCCGCACCCTCCTGTTACGCGTTGATCTATGTCAGTTAAAGGGGTGGCCGGTATCGCTTATCCGCGCATGCGGGCCTGATAGTCATGGGCGCGCCAGTTTGCGCGCGCCAACCACTGGCCCTCGGGCTGGCGTGCAGCCAGCGCATCGTCGATCTCCACCTCGTCATATCCGGCGCGGCGTGCCATCGCGTATTGATCGGCCAGAACATGCCCGCGCGCGCGCAACCGGCACTGATACCCCATCCGGCGCAGTTGCGCGGCAATGGTGAACCCGCGCCCGTCCGCAAAGCTCGGGAAATCCACGCGGATCAGGGCGATGCGGCCTAGGTGTCCGGCCAGATCGGCAGGCTCCACATTCGACGCCAGATCGACGGCCATAGCGTCACAATCGTTGGCCGCCAAGTCCGCAAAGGGCACAAAGCCTTTGGTCCAGTCCTCTGCGCCAAATCCCGCGTCGGTTACAATTACAGTCATCTGTTCGTCCTTTTTGCTGCCGGATCGGCTTCATCTGGCAAAATAAACTCAAAATCCCTCAGGCGCGGCGCAACGCACCGTCCGCGAAGTGGATCCCGCATTCGCTCTTTTGCTGGTCGCGCCAGCGGCCTGCACGGGCGTTTTCCCCAACGCTGGCCTGTGTGGTGCACGGCGTGCAGCCGACGCTGGGGTAGCCTTTTGCCACAAGCGGGTGACGCGGCAAGTTGTGCGCGATCATGTAGGTTTGCAGATCGCTTCGGTCCCAATGGGCCAGCGGGTTGATCTTGGTGCGCGGCAGACGTCCTGTCAGGCGTTCAATCTCGAAATGCTCCAATGCGGCGCGCGCGCCACCGTGAAAGCGTTTGCGCCCGCTGATCCAGGCATCAAACTCTTGCAAGGCATGCTCCAGAGGTTCGGTCTTGCGCAGCGCACAGCACGCGTCGGGGTCGTGCAGGTGCAACAGGTTTTCATTGTCGCGCTCGAACAGCACATCGCGCTTTGCGCGGATGGTGCGCACCTTGCGCAGTCCAAGGGTTGCGGCCACCTCGCGCTGATAGTCCAGCGTTTCGGCAAACAGCATCTGCGTATCGATGAACAGCACCGGCACGTCACGGTCGATCTGGGCGGCCATATGCAGCAAAACCACGCTTTCCGCCCCGAACGAGCTGACCAGCGCGGCGTCGCCATGGTGGGTCAGCCCGTGTTCCAGAACCTCCATTGCGGTTTTGTCTTTGAACACGCGGTTGAGGGTTTTCAGGCGTCCATCAAGCGGCATCTGCATTCTCCTGATCGGGGTAAAGGAGGGCCTTGAACGGGGCGGCCCCAAGGCGACGATAGGCGTCAAGAAATGTCTCGTCCGGGCTATCGCGCAGGTCCATGTAGCCGAAAATCAACCGCTCGATGGCGGGGACGATGTCATCCGCGCTAAACCCCGGACCAGCCCGTTCACCGACGGCGGCGGTTTGTGTGTGATCGCCGCCAAGGGTGATCTGGTAGTTTTCCACGCCCGCACGATCGAGCCCGAGGATGCCGATATGCCCCACATGGTGATGGCCGCAGGCGTTGATGCAGCCTGAAATCTTGATCTTCAATGCGCCGATGTCGTGCTCGACCCCCAGCTCTTGCACGCGGTTGGCGATTTGCTGTGCAATCGGGATCGAACGCGCCGTCGCCAGCGCGCAGTAATCCATGCCCGGGCAGGCGATGATGTCGGACGCGAGGCCGATGTTGGCTGTCGCAAGGTCGGCGGCGCGCAACGCGGCATAAAGCGCGGGCAGGTCGGACTTGTGCACATGGGGCAGGATGACATTTTGTTCGTGGCTGATGCGAAGTTCATCATGACCAAACCGCCATGCAAGGTCGGCCATGACGCGCATCTGGTCTGCGGTGGCATCCCCCGGTGTCGCGCCGTGTTTCTTGATGGAAATGCTGACGATGGCATACCCGTCCGCGCGGTGCGCGCTCAGGTTGGTGTCGCTCCAGCTGCGAAAGGCGGGGTTGGCCAGCCGTGCTGCCTCATACCCGCGCGTATCAGCCGTTTTGAATGTTGGGGGGGCGAACTGCGCCTCGATCCCGCGCAGGATTTGCTGGTCGGTGCCGCTGAACCCGGGGCGGATTTCAGCAAAGCGTTGATCAACCAACCTGCGGATTTCGTCGATGCCGTGTTCATGCACGGTGATCTTGATGCGCGCCTTGTATTTGTTGTCGCGCCGGCCCAGCATGTTCCAGACGGACACGATGGCCTCGACGTAAGGCAATAGATCAGCTTGTGGCAGGAAGTCATTGATAACCTTGCCAATCATCGGGGTGCGCCCAAGGCCGCCACCCACGATGATTTTGTATCCGATCGCGCCGTCACGCTGCACGATCTGGATGCCGATGTCGTGGGCTTTTATCACGGCGCGATCGTTTTCGGCGCCCGTCACGGCCAGCTTGAACTTGCGTGGCAGGAACTGGAATTCAGGATGATCGGTGGACCATTGGCGCAGCAATTCCGCGACGGGGCGCGGGTCTGCGATTTCGTCTGCGGCGGCACCGGAAAAATGGTCGGCCGTGACATTTCTTATCGTGTTTCCAGAGGTCTGGATCGCGTGCATGCCGACGTCGGCAAGGTCTGACAGCATGTCCGGCACGTCGCGCAATTCGGGCCAGTTATATTGGATGTTCTGGCGGGTGGTGAAGTGGCCATACCCCTTGTCATAAGTATCAGCCAGATGCGCCAGCATGTCCATCTGGGCGCTGTTCAGCGTGCCATAGGGCACCGCGACGCGCAGCATGTAGGCGTGCAGTTGAAGGTAAAGCCCGTTCATCAGGCGCAGGGGTTTGAATTCATCCTCCGTCAGCGATCCATTGATGCGGCGCGCCACTTGGTCGCGAAACTGGGCCACGCGGGTCCGCACAAAGGCTTCGTCGAAGTCATTGTATTTATACATTTTGCACCTGCTTTCCGTGTGCGTAGTTGGACGGGCCGCGCGTGCGGAACTCTTCGCGAAAATGCACAGGTTCAGGACCTTCGTTGCTGTGTTGTGCATCCGCAAGGTAGGCACCTGCGATCAGATGGGCCTGCGTGTCCGCATCCAGCATCCGCAAGGCTGCGGTGCCTTCATCGGTGATTAGCTCTGCGTCCTTGATGTTCACAGACCAGTCGCCCGTGGCGGTCAGCCAGACGGCGTCGCCCTCGATCAGACGGTTGGCGGTGACGACTTTGGGGGTAAATTTGCGTGGCATGTCAACGGGCCTCCAGTTGCAAATCATGGCTGTCTAGTGCGGTCAATGCCGCGCGCGGGGCAAGGCCAAGGAAGGTCATGGCCGGTCCGGTCAGGTTTGCGTTTGTGATCGTAGGTTCAAGTTCGGCCAGCGTCGTGGTGATGGTGCGTTGACCTGCGCGCGACACATTTTCGATAACGGTCACGGGCGTCATCGGGTCTGCGCCATGCATCAGCAGACGCCCCTGAATGAAGCGTGCGGACTTCTTGCCCATATAGATCGCGGCCACCTGGCCAGCCTCTGCGAGGGCGCGCCAATCGTGATCGGCGTAGCCTTTGGTGTCGTGTCCGGTGATGAAACGCACGGAGGAATTGCGCCCCCGTTTGGTCAGGCTTTGTGAAATACCTGCAACGGCAGCGGAGGCGGCGGTGATGCCGGGCACGATGGTGTAGGCGAGGCCCGCGTCCTCAATGGCCTCGATTTCTTCGTCCAGCCGCCCGAACACCGTCGGGTCGCCCGCCTTCAGGCGCACCACATGGGCCCCGTTCAATCCATGTTCGACGATCAGGGCATTGATGTCGCCCTGCGCCATGGCTTTGCCAAATCCGGTTTTACCCGCGTCGATCATCACAGCCTCGCGACGGGCCAGTTCGAGGATTTCGGGGGTGACGAGGCGGTCGTAGATCACCACGTCGGCGCGATCCAGCGCCTTGCGCGCCTTCAGCGTCAACAGATCAGGGTCACCGGGGCCTGCGCCGACAAGGTCAATGTGGCCCGGTTTGGCATCGCGGTTCAAATGATCGTTCAGCAGATCATCGAGCGCCACGTTAACCGCGTCTTCGCCCTGCGGTACCGCACGCGGGCCGACGTTGAAGTAGAAATCAGACCAGAAGTCGCGGCGCGGCGCACCAAAGGGCAGCTTTTCGGCCATGGAGCGAAAGGTCTTGCCGATGCGGGCCAGCGTGCCGAGCGATGCGGGCAGCTTTTCTTCAAGGTCTTTCTTGATGGCGCGGGCGAGGACAGGGGCCGCGCCTTCGGTGCCGATGGCGATGGTAACGGGGTCACGATCCACAATGGCGGGCGTGATGAACTGGCTGTCGCCAAGGTTGTCGACGATGTTGACCAGCGCGCCGTCGCGGTGGGCAAGGGCGGCGGTGCGCGCGTCCTCCACTGCGTCCTCATGGGCCGCATAAAACAGCGCGGCGCACATCGCATCGCCGGGTTCCATGCTGCGTTTGATCAGGGTGAGGATGCCGGCATCGGCCCATGATCGGATTTCGGGCGCGCTGTCCGCGCTTATGACCGTGATCTTCGCCTCGGTCTTCAAGAGCAGGCGCAGTTTGGCGAGGGCGGCGTCACCGCCACCGGCCAAAACGATGCGCCGGCCTGCGACGGCGAGGAAGATGGGGAAGTGTTGCATGTGATTTATTCCGGTTACTTGTTCTCAATTATTCCGGTTACTTGTTCTCAATATAGAATATTATTCCGTATTTGGCTTCACATTGCGGGTTGAAAGGGACGTTCGTTCGCCGTATTGCGTAAATCAGGCAGGACGTTTCCCGTTGGGAGGAATAAGCGAATGAGTGTTCGGATAGACGAGTTGGACCGGAAAATCCTACGCGAGATGCAGCGCGATGCGGGGCAGTCGCTGGATGAAATCGCCCGAGAAGTGGGCTCGTCCAAGACACCGGTGTGGAACCGGATTCGCAAGCTGCGCGAGGCAGGGGTGATCGGGCAGCAGACAGTGATGCTGGACGCCGAGGCCTTGGGGTTTGAGGCGTGTTTCTTTGTGTTGATCCGCACGTCCGAACATGAGGCGGAGTGGCAGGCCAGGTTCCTCAAAGCCCTGATGGAGCGCCCCGAGGTGCAAGAGGCGCACCGTCTGGCGGGAGACATTGATTACATCCTGAAGGTGCGGGTGCAAAATGCGCGGGCCTATGATGTGTTTTATCAGGCGCTGATTTCGGAAGTGCGGGTGTTCAACGTCACGGCGTTACTGAGCATGGAAGAAATCAAATCGACGCTCGCGCTACCGCTTTAGGCCGACCTAGCCGAAAATGCGCGACACTTCGCGCAGGATCTTTTCGCGGATCGCGCGAGGGTAGTCGCGGTGGGTGCGTGCCGTAATGACGAACCCGTCGCGGGTGATGACCGAGCGGCTGAAGAAATTGGTGATCGCGAGCCCCATGCTTTCGATCGCGATGCCGTTGATGGTGACCCCGCGCCGTTCGGCCTCGCGCGTGGCGGCGCGGGTGTCACTGCCCGCGTTGGGGGTGCCGTCGCCGGAAATATCAATGACCTGGCGGTCGCACGCGGGGGCGTTTGCGAATTGGTCGAGCGAAAACAGGATCGCATCGCCGGGGGCAGTATCAGATTGCACAAACGCGCGCGGCATGGTGCGCGACAGGGCAGAAAAGGCGCGCACGTCGGCACTGTTGCGCAATCGGGTCCAGGGGATCGACACCTCCTGGCGGCCTTCGCCGGACCACTGAATGACAGCGACGGCGACCTGACCTTCGATCAGGGCGTCCATCACTTCGGCGACCAGCACTGCGTCGGCCATGCCATCGGTTTGCATTTTGTATTCGGCAACATCGATAGAATTGGAGACATCGATGGTCAGCAACAGGGCGGTGTCACAGGCCAAGGCTTGTGATGTGGACAGAAGAAATGCGCTGAATATGCCCCTCATGATGTGCAGCCTGACCGGAATGCGGGAAGAGGTAAAGTGCCGGATTCTGTTGCCAGGCTCCGGCGGGCCCCGCCTTACGCGGCTAGGCGCAAGGGCTTAAGTTTCGGCTTTACGCACAGCTTACGCTGCGAGTGCTACCTGAGCATTGTTGTCATTTGCAACTAGCTTTGATGTACCGATACGGTGGTAACTCGCCGAGATAAAGCTAACCCCTTTAGACGTTCGTCGATCCTATTTCGTCCCCAAACTGGCCAAATGAGCCGTCCCCCAAAGCATTGGGTTTTTGGTGGAGACGCCGGGTACCGCCCCCGGGTCCGATCCGCTTATTACGAGCGCGTTTATATCCATAGTCCCTAAGGACAACTCATATATAGGGGAGCGCGCGCCCGTTGCAAAGGGCAGCGTTTCGGTATTTTTGAGCAAGAGAAGGGGCGCGGGCGCGATTATGCAGGCCAGTTGGCCCAGATCAGCCATGCGGCGGGGGGCCATTCAAAGGCAAGGAACACCAATGCCTTTTTGATCGGGGGGGAGTCGAACAGGATCGACAAGGCGCGCCCTGCGCCCGCGCCGACATAGGCCACGCCCAGCATGAAATAGGCCATAGGGTCGCCGGTGAGCAGGCAATAGAGCCCCACCGCCACGAACAGCCCGCCCGAACCTGCACGCAATTCGGAAAGTCCCATCGTTGAGTGTGTGGTCGCAAGGTCTAGCGCGCCGGCGGTGTAGCGGGGCGCCAGAAATCCGAAGGCACCGAAGCCGATGGTCAATAAGGCGATGGCGGGGTTGATATAGTCCATAATCTCTCCTTGCTCTGAAGTTGATACGAGCAGAGCTGCCAATCGGTTCCGTTTGGGTCGGTTTTATTTTTCGTCGCTTTTGCGGGCATCGGCCACAGATTGGCCGAGTTGCGTGGTATATGTCGCGAGGTCTGCAAGCAGGCTGTCCACCAGCGCTGCGTCTTGCGCGTCAAGCGCGTCTGCAATGGCGGTGTGCAGCCCGACGATGTGATCGCGGCTGCGGGCGGTGAAGGTGATCATGTTCATCAGCGGTTCAATCGCCTCAACTGCGCCGGCAAGCTGGTAGGACAGCACCGGGTTGCCTGCACCATCCACCAAAGCGCGGTGAAACGCGACGTCGGACGCGCAGAAGCTTTCGTCCGATAGGCCCGGTTGCGCCTGACGGGTGATTTCGGCGCGCATGGTGGCGAGGTGGTCGGCGGTGCGACGCGCTGCGGACAGGGGCGCGCAAGCGCGTTCCAGTGCGAAACGCGCTTCGCAGGCGGTGACGAAATCCACCGCGTTCATCGACAACAGCAGGGCGGAGGTGGTGATTTGCTGGCCGTAGGCATCCTCGAACCGCAACCGGTTGACGAAGGCACCGCCCGTAGCGCCGCGCTGCGTTCGAATGAGGGATTGTGCCGCCAGCCGTTTGAGCGCCTCGCGCACGGTCGAGCGGGACACGGCAAATTGATCGCTTAGTTCCGCCTCGCTGGGCAGGCGTTCATCAACGGGCAAATCGCCCGAAACGATGGCGTCACGGATGGATTTGGCGATTTGGGCGGAGAGGTCAGGTGTATTTTTCATTTGTCAGACAATTAAACGTCTGACATTTGTTTTGGCAAGATGAGTCGCAACACCATGTCGGGGAGGACAGATGTTTGCACGCCGGATCAGAGCGATGGCCGCGCCCCATTGGTTGGGGGTGTTCGGCCTTGTGGTGATTGGATGGGTCGCGCTTTATCTGATGGCGATCCCTGCAGAATTACGCGATTTGTCCCGCATTTATGGCGCCGAGTTCTGGGCCGATTTGTGTCGTGTCACGCCTGACGGCGCGGGCGCACTGAAACTCTGGGGGATGTGGGTGTTGATGTCGCTGGCGATGATGCTGCCCACGGCATTGCCCGCCTTCGCTACCTATGATGATTTGCCCACCGGACGGGACGGATTTGCAGCGCTGGTCGGCGGCTACATGGCGGTCTGGTTGGGCTTTTCGGCGCTGGCCGCCGCCGCGCAGATGGGGTTGTGGCAAATCGGGCTGGTGGATCAAAGCGGGCTGAGCCTGTCGGTGGCCCTGTCCGGCGGATTGCTGATCGGGGCGGGGGCCTATCAATTCAGCGGCTTCAAGAATGCCTGCGTCACCAAGTGCCGCGCGCCGTTTGCTTTTTTCATGGCCCATTGGGACGATGGCCCGTTTCGCATCGGCCTGCGCCTTGGGGCCGTGTGCCTTGGGTGTTGCTGGGCCTTGATGGCTCTGGCGTTTGTCGGCGGCGTGATGAGCCTTGCGTTTATGGGTTTGGCGACACTGCTGATGGTTTTGGAGAAATTGCCCGATCTGGGCGCGCGGCTGACGCGGCCCCTTGGGGTGGCATTGATCGCAGCAGGCGCCGTCACGTTGGCGGGCCTTTGAACACACGTAAAAACAGGAGAGAGACAATGGACGGATCACAAGACACGCACCCGATGCGCCGCAAGATCGAAGCCACCGATTGGGCGATCAAGGGCGAGCTATTTCTGAACTGTAACTGCACGGTGTTTTGCCCCTGTGTGGTGAGCCTGGGCCAGCATGCGCCCACCGAAGGCTATTGTCAGGCGTGGATGGCCATTGCCATTGACGAGGGACATTTCGAGGGCGAGGACCTGTCCGGCCTGAACGTGGGTATTCTGGCGGATATTCCGGGGCGTATGGCCGAAGGGAACTGGAAAGTCGCGCTTTATGTGGACGAGCGCGCGTCCGACAAAGCCTATGACGGTCTGGGCCGCATTTTCAGCGGGCGCGCGGGGGGCACCACGGGGTTGTTCACCATGCTTGTCAGTGAAATCATCGGCATGGAGCGCGAAAAGGTCGACATTATGCGCGAGGGCACCAAGCGGGGCCTGTATGTCGGGCGCAAGATCCACGGCGAGATAGAGATGATCACAGGCACCGACCCTGACCAGCCTGTCACCATGACCAACACGCAATACTGGATGGGCGCCGATGTGATTGCTGCCAAGGGGCTGAAGTCAAAGGTGCGCGATTATGGCCGCGTTTGGGACCTTTCGGGCAAGTCGGGCGAGATCTGTTCGATTGACTGGAAGGGTGCTGCCAAGTGATCGCGCCCCGCTATTGCCGGACTATGGCGCAGTATAACCAATGGCAAAACAATGGCTTGCGCGATATTGTTAAGTCAATGGATGAGGATGCTTTGCGGCTTGATCGCGGGGCGTTTTTCGGGTCGATCTGGAACACGCTGAACCATCTTTTGTGGGCCGATCAGCTGTGGATGGCCCGGTTTGACGGTGGCGACGGACCAAGTGTTGACGCGGCACGGCACACAGACGTGACGACCGACCCTGCGCAGTGGGACCAATTGCGGGCCGCCACGGATGCAAGAATTCTGGATTGGGCGGCCAGCGTGGAAACCGACGACCTTGAAGGGGACCTGACGTGGTATTCCGGCATGAGCCAGCGTGATCTGACGAAGCCGAAAGCCCTGTGTATCACGCATTTTTTCAATCATCAGACCCATCATCGCGGGCAGTTGCATGCGATGTTAACGGCATCGGGCCAGTCCCCGATTGATACAGACCTTGCCTTGATGTCGGAGAGTTAGAATGGCCATTATTGCAGGATCGCGCCGCATCCGGCGCACCGCGTTTTCCGAGGGTGTCGAGGCCGCGGGCGTTAAAGGATATACGGTTTATAACCATATGTTATTGCCCACGGTTTTCCGGTCTGTGGTGGAGGATTACCACCACCTGAAGACGGCGGTGCAGGTCTGGGATGTGGCCGTTGAACGGCAGGTGGAAATCCGCGGGCCGGATGCTGCACGCTTGATGCAGATGCTAACCCCGCGTGATTTGCGCAAGATGGAACCCGGAATGTGTTATTACGTGCCGATGGTGGATGAAACCGGCGGCATGTTGAACGATCCGGTGGCGGTGATGCTGGCCGAGGATCGCTATTGGGTGTCCATTGCTGACAGTGATTTGCTGTTCTGGATCAAAGGCTTGGCCTATGGTCTGCGTTTGGATGTTCTGGTGGATGAACCTGACGTGTCGCCTTTGGCGATACAGGGCCCCAAGGCGGACGAGTTGGCCGCACGGGTCTTTGGCGACAAGGTCAAAGACATCCGGTTTTTCCGCTACGGTCATTTTGAATTTCAGGGCCGTGACATGGTCGTTGCGCGGTCGGGGTATTCACGTCAGGGCGGGTTCGAGGTTTACGTCGAAGGCAGTGACATCGGCATGCCGCTTTGGAACGCGTTGATGGAAGCGGGGCGGGATCTGGATGTGCATGCTGGCTGCCCCAACCTGATCGAGCGGATCGAGGGCGGTTTGCTGTCTTATGGTAACGACATGACCCGCGACAACACCCCGCATGAGGCGGGGCTGGGGCGGTTTTGTTCGACCCAGACGGCGATCGGGTGTGTCGGCCGTGATGCGCTGCTGCGCGTGGCAAAGGAGGGGCCGGTCAAGCAAGTCCGCGCGATCCGGATTGAAGGAAGTTTGCCGCCCTGTGACCGCGCGTGGCCGCTGATGGACGGGCAATTGCAGGTTGGCACGGTGACATCCGCCGCGTGGTCGCCCGATTATGAAACCAACGTGGCCATTGGTATGGTGCGCATGACCCACTGGGATCCGGCAACGGATCTGGATGTGGTGACACAGGCGGGGGTCTTTCCGGCCATCGTCAACGAGACGTTTTGGATTTAGCGCCCGCTGCACCCGCCGGATCCTCTGGCGGAAGGTGTGTGGGCCGGAATGAATGAAGGAGAAAGTGATGTTCAACGCATTGGTTGTTGAGAAGGACGATGAAGGCAAGACAAGCGCGAGCGTGCAGCAGATGGACCTTGACCGGTTGCCTGCGGCCGACGTGACTGTCGCGGTCGAGTATTCGACGGTGAATTACAAGGACGGGCTGTGCATCGGGCCGGGTGGCGGATTGGTGCGCAACTACCCACATGTGCCGGGCATTGACTTCGCCGGCACGGTCGAGGCGTCCGATGATCCGCGTTACAAGGCGGGCGACAAGGTTGTGTTGACCGGCTGGCGCGTGGGTGAGGCCCATTGGGGCGGATATTCGCAAAAGGCGCGGGTCAAGGCGGACTGGCTGGTGCCGTTGCCCGAGGGATTGGACACACGCCAGGCGATGGCCGTGGGCACCGCCGGATTCACCGCGATGTTGGCGGTTATGGCGCTGGAGGATCATGGCATCAAAAGCGGGCCGGTGTTGGTGACGGGGGCTGCGGGCGGGGTCGGGTCGGTTGCGACGGCGATTTTGGCGAACCTCGGATATAAGGTTGCCGGCGTAACAGGGCGGCCGGAAACGGCGGACTATCTGGCCGGTTTGGGCGCAACCCAGATTGTGGCGCGTGAGGAGCTGAACGAGACCGTCAAACGCCCGTTGGAGGGTGAAACATGGGGCGGCTGTGTGGACGCCGTGGGAGGCGAGATGCTGGCGCGGGTGCTCGGGCAGATGGAATACGGCGCATCGGTTGCCGCCGTCGGGTTGGCGGGGGGGGCGGGCCTGCCCGCGACGGTCATTCCGTTTCTGTTGCGCGGTGTGAACCTGCTGGGGATCGACAGCGTGATGCAGCCTTATGACAACCGTGTGCGGGCCTGGGCGCGGATTGCCAAAGACCTGCCGATGGAAAAGCTGGAGGCCATGGTGCAGCCGGCGGTGTTGAGCGATCTGCCTGCGCTGGGGCGCGATATCCTCAAGGGTCAGGTGAAGGGGCGCGTCGTTGTCGATGTGAACGCCTGAAGCTGCGAATTCTAGCTGGAAGGGCGGGGCATCGCGGTTGATGCGCCGCCTTTTTTATGTTCGGGAGCCTCCGGCGGGGATATTTTTAAAGCAAAGACAGGTTGGCGCCAGCCCTTGGGACGCTAGGTTGGCAGACAACAAACGGAGCATGGCATGACATCGGTAATTTATTGGGTCCGGCGGGATTTTCGACTGGCGGACAATGCGGCGCTGCTTGCGGCCATCGAGCGGGGGCAGCCTGTTGTT
>CBFHGD010000055.1:0-13848 GCA_965655275.1 Octadecabacter sp.
ATTGGGGAGTTCCTCTTCCAACGCCTCGACAGAGGTGAGGTAGTCGCTCTTGCCCGACGGGGTGTTCACATTGGCGCTTTCGCGGCGCCCGTATCCCTTTGATATCGTGACCGCTTTCGTCGCTAGGGAGTATTCCCCTGTGCCCGGCACCATCGCCACACCGGTGACGGACGAGGCCAGATCGCTGTGAACCTCATCATCGCCCTGACCGTTCCCTTGACCCGGCCGCATAACCTCGAACGAAAACTGCGGCACGCGATTATTGAATTGCCCGAGGTCCAGATCCTCGATCACGACGTAAGCCGTGCCGCGGTAGGCGGGCACTTTGCCTTTGCCCTCCACGGCCTCCATTTTGGGGTCGGGCAACTGGGTATCTGAGCCCGAATAGATCCGCATATCCAGATCATCGCGGGCGATCTCGACCCCGTCAGCCCAAACGCGCCCCACACGTGAAATCTCGCCCTCACACAGCGCGACGGCCATGGAAACGCTGTAGCTGTATTCCACGGTTTTGGGTTTGCTCGGGCGGCCTTTGCCACCCCCTGTCGTCTCGGAGGTTTCCTTGAACTCGGTGGCCCAGATAACCTGCCCGGCCAACCGCATCCGGCCAAAAATCCGGGCGACCGCCGTGCCCTCGCTCGCCCCTGTCAGGCGAAAGCGGTCCACGCGACCGGTTTCAACCACATCACTGCCCGACCCCAGAATGCGCTGGTCAATCGCGCGGCCAATCGTGGCCCCTGCCGCACGGCCGACCGTGGCCATGCCCAGCCCCATAACCGTGCCGCTCATGGTGGACCCAAGCGCCATACCCGCTGCCGAAAGAACAATCGTTGCCATGTGATCTAACCCTAACTTTAGGCGTATTCAGGAAAGGCAAACCGCGCCACTAGGCGCCGTTGCCATGGTGCAGAAAACGCGTTTTCCAACACGCCATGCCCCTGATACGCATGAATAAATGTTTGATGCAGGCCGGTGTCGCCCTGCAATCCGACGTGTTTGGCGACCGCGCCCTGCCGCATGCGGAACAACAAGATGTCCCCACCGGCCACGTCATCGCGCGCCTTGGGGATCAACCGTTGCGTCGCAGCCCGCCACAGCGCCTCGTCGCCTTGGGGTTCGGACCAATCCGGCGTATAGGGTGGCACCGCAATCAGGGGCACACCCGTCGCTTCGGCCCAGACCCCGCGCAGCAGACCAAGACAGTCACAGCCCGCGCCGCGCCGCGCAGCCTGATGCACGTAGGGCGTTCCGATCCAGCCCCGCGCCGTGACGACAATATCGCCCATGCTCAACCGCTCCGCCGCAGGCTACCGCCGCTGCTCTGGCCGCCGCGCGATGGTGTGCTGACCAACCAGTCCTCGCCCGGAATGTCCGGAAATCCGCGAAAATTGGCGAGGTTGTTAAACTTTTTGCGGCAGGTCTTGTGCGTCCGGTCGCACCCCGCTTCGAGGCGCACGACATCGCCCGCCACCACGGGCGCGCGCAACGCTTCCCAAATCTCGACCTCACGGGCGCCTTTGACTATGCGGTCCCGCTTGATCACCGCGATCAGCCCTTCAGCCGCGCCCGAAATCATCCGCAACCGGCCGCGTTCAAGCCATCCGGGTTCAAACTCGTCGAGCGCTTCAAACACAAACCGTCGCCCTTCCTCGATCCGCTCAACAGCGATCTGCGTGGAAAACCCCCGGTCGTTCAAATCGAACCCGCATTTCGCATCGCCCAAAATCGCGCTGCAAGACGTCTGGTAGGCGCGGCCCTGCGGTTGGTTCAACCGCTCCGTGAGGCCGCGCAATTCGGCGTGGAATGCACCACCGGACCGGCGCAACTCCCCGATCGTTCCGGCAAACCGCAACGCGCGCATGTCAACGTCCGCCCAGTTGACCAACCACGCCTTGACTGTTGCGCCGTCATAGCGGCCCGCTTCGATATCCGCCTCCGTGATGGCGTTGTCACTCAACGCGCCCATCGCCTCGGAGTTGTCGACAGACAGGCCCGTCGCCGAAACGATGGCGCGCGCGGTCATGCCGCTGTCGGCCTTGAATGTGATCCCCTCGAACGCCAGTGGGCGGTCATGATCGGTGAACCCGAAAACCGCGCCGTCGCGCCGGGTGACGACCCAACAGCGCGCCAGCGTGGTCACACCGGTTTCAAGATGTTCCAGAAGCGCGCTCATACCCGCACCTCGACCACTGGCACATCAGGCACTTCACCCGCCTGAAACGTCGCCATGGATGTGACGATGTTGTCCGACCCGAAGCGCACCGGCACGTCGAATTCATACCCCGCCG
Organism: Octadecabacter sp.; assembly: GCA_965655275.1. Taxonomy (GTDB): domain Bacteria; phylum Pseudomonadota; class Alphaproteobacteria; order Rhodobacterales; family Rhodobacteraceae; genus Octadecabacter. The sequence goes on from CBFHGD010000055.1 coordinate 2,289, forward strand.
TGACCTCCGCCTGAAGGTCGGGCGGATGGGTGAATGTGATCATGCCGGTGTTGATATCGACCTCGTATTCGAGGCCCTCGACCAAGGGCTCACCACTCACCGACACCAAAACGGTGCCCGGAACGGGCTTGGTGATCGGGCGGGCATAGCTGACCGTTCCGGAGGCGTAGGTCTTGATGATCTGGAACTGGTCGCGCACCTCGTCGCCCATCCCGAGCAACTGGTCGTCACCGGTGATGGCGCGGCTTGGCACCGACGATTTGAAATCGGACCAATCCTTCCAGCGAAATCCGAACATCTGCCCCTGGCGCGCCTCGAAAAAGGCCACCAGCGTCTCCACGTCATCGAGCGAGCGCAGCCCCATACCGGCGTCATAGCGCCGCCGCGAATGTGCCCACGGCGTGTTGCGCTCCTCGAACCCGTTGGCCAGCGTCACCACTTCGGTGCGCCGCTCGGGGCCGCCAAGGGCGCCAAAACTCAGATTTGTCGGAAACCGAACCTCATGAAAACTCATTGTTTTTCCCTTCCTACCGGTTGCGTTGCCCACGGCCCAGCGCGCGCGCCATGGACGCGGCCACCTGACTTTGGGACCGCTTGAATCCCGCCACATCGGGGGTCGAGATGTTCATGGTGATGTTCACCGCCTGCCCGCCCTGCGCTTTCACGCCAAGGCTGCCGTCGGCCCCGCGCGTCAGGGGCATAATCGCCTCCGGCCCGGCCTCGCCCATCAACCCCGTGCCGCCGCGCATGGGGAAATTCACAGGTCCGGACACGACCCCGCCTTTAGCAAACGGCATCACGCGCCCCTGACTGAACGACGCGCCGTTCTCGAACGGCATCATGCCCGACACCAGCGCATTGACACCCCCGGCCAACAGCCCGCCAAAATGGTCCGTCACCGGTTTCATCGCATTGCTGTAAACCGTGCGTGACATCGCTTCGCCAAGCGTTGCAAACGCGTCCGACAAGGACCGTCCATCAAACACCAGCCCGTCAAACGCGCGGCGCAATCCGCCCGAAAACCCGCGCTCCAGATTGCCAAGGTCGCGCGTGGTATCCCCCAGCGTGCCCTGCATCCGGCTAAGCGTGCTTTCAAACGCATCCGTCATCGCTGTGACCGATCCCAGCGTTTGCTCCAGCGCCTGTGCTTCACTTTCAAGGGCATCCAGCCCGTCGATATCATCCATTGTCGCCTCCTGTACCCGGCCCCGCGTCGGGGTAACTCCGGCTCAATTCGTCTAAACGGCTGCGGTTCATCGCTGTCTCTGCGGCCTGAGGCCCCAACAGCAGCCACAATTCAGCCGGCGTCAGCGCCCAGAATTCATCGGGTTTCAGCCCGAGCCCGCCCAGGCCCGCCCGCATCAATCCGGGCCAATCAAGGCCGGCGGTCATGGGGCAGCGAACGCGCGGGCCAATAACTCTGCCGCCGCCTCCGCCGCCCGCACGATCCCACCCTCGATCTCGGCACTCACCAAATCGCTGGCAGACCCACGCCACCCACCGCCGCGCAAACCCGCGACGATCAGCGCCAACACATCACGGGTCGAAAACGCCCCCGTCTCGAACCGCTTGACCAGCTCGACAAGCGTGTCCGCGCCAAGGCTCGCCTCAAGCTCCGCCAGCGCCCCGAGGGTCAGCTTGCACACGCAAACCTGCCCGTCGATCACCAGCGCAACCTCACCCGCCCAAGGGTTCGCAATGCCGGTAACAGGCCCCATTTCGGGCTCCATTACGGAAACGGCACGAAGGTGATTTCACCCGCAGACGTCAGCGACATTTCGTAGGTCGCCTCGCCATTGTGCGCGCCCGCGTACTCGATGGAGCTCACCAGAAACGCGCCTTCGATCGTGCCGAAATCCGGCACGATCACCTGAAAATCTGGCGTCTCGCCCGCAAAGAAAATCTCGCGCACACGCTCGTCCGTGGCATCATCCTTGAACACGCCAGACCCGCTGATGGACGCGGTTTTCACGCCCGCACCGCCCAGCACCACGCGCCACCCGCCAGTGCTTTCCAGCGATGTCACATCCACTGTTTCCGCATTGAAATTGATCCGCGTGGCGCGCAGGCCAGCGGCTGTATCAAACTGGCCATCGCCCGTCATGTCGATCTTGATCAACAGATCCTTGCCGTTTTGCGCTGTCATATCGAATACTCCGTATGTGTTTGAAATTTAGTCATCTTGCACGATTGCCTTGAACGTCAAATCAATCCGCCGCTCGTCTGCTGTGCCCACGCGCACCGCCTTGGCGCGGTAGAAATTCAGCGCCACAAGCCCCCCGCGCGTCAGCGCCAGATCCGCGTCCACCAGCGCGTCCGACACCGCCGACGCCGCCGTTTTTGCCGTGGCAAAGCCCGCACTGTCCGTCATCACGGACACGGTGAATTCATGCACCGCACCGCCGCCGGACTTGTCGGACCGGTCCTTGACCACCTCCGGCCCCAACGCCACGTAAAGCGATGGCGCAACACCGGACGGCAAAGCGTCGTAAATGTCCGCGCCCACCAATCCCGCCAACGTGGGGTCTGCCAATAACACCTGATACACTGCCGCTTGCAGCGCCGCTGAAACTCCATAGCTCATGCCACAGTCTCCTCTTGCGCCGTGCAGATCAGGTAACGCCCGTCCACATCTTCCTCGGCCACCGCCAGTATCCGATACAGCCGCGTGCCCTCGCGAAACCGCTGGTTGGGATTTGGGCGCGCGTCCGACCCGACAGGTGCAGCGCGCATGATGATCTTGTAGGCAACACGGCTTAGCGGGGCGGCGATACCGGCCGTTTCACGCCCCGTGCGCGCAATCACCTGCGCCCACACGGTGCCCAAGGCCATCCAGCTTTCGGAAAATCCGCCCGCGCCGTCCGGCACCCGCGCCGGCATTTCCAACACCAGTTTGCGGTTCAAACGATAGGCCATCAGCCGCGCCCTCCGCCGAACAGCCGCAACGTGCGGTAACGTTCTATCAACGCGCTGACGCCAAACGGCATACAGCCGCCGTCATACTGCATTTCATGGCGATATTCGTAATAATGCGACGCCAGCAACAACACCGCCTGCGCCAGATCGGCGGGCAAATCGCTCCACTCGGGGCCAAACCCTGCCAACATCTCTATGCGCACCGACCCCGCCGTCGGGATGACCGGCAATCGCGCGCCCGTCGCCGCCAGAACCGGGCGCTGCATGTCGGGCTTCAGGTAATAAGCAGCCGCATCCACAGGCACCTCATCGCCCGCGCGATCCACCAACATCACGTCAACAATCGCACTTACCGGCGCAATCGGCAGCGCCTGCGCACTTGCGTCGCGCCACCGCGTCAACGACCAGCTAAAGCTGCGCTCGATCAGCGCCTTACCCGTGCGCGCCTCGATCGCCGCCAATGCAGAGCGCAAGAAGCTCTCCAGCAGGGTGTCCTGCAACCCGTCATCGGCAAAGCCAGACCCCAAACGCAGGTGTTCTTTGAACAGGGCAACCGGCAACGCCGCGCTCGGCACCGTAGTTTCTTCGATCAACATCATGGACTTACTCCGAAAGCGGCCAAATTAGGTCCCGTCAAATACCCGGGCACGTGCCCCCCGCATCGCTCGGACGGAAGGAAGCAGCTGGACAACACGAGGGTTAACTCGCGTCACGCACGCGCCCGGGCCCGAACGCGAAGGGGCGTGCCCCCCGCGCCCGTCCCGTTACCCCTTATGCAAGGGCGAACTTGAGCAGCTTGATTGCGGCGAAATCAGACACCGCACCGCCAACACGCTTGGTCGCATAGAACAACACATGCGGCTTGGCGCTGAACGGATCACGCAGCACGCGCAGATCAGGGCGCTCAGCAACGGTGTAACCCGTGCCAAAATCACCAAACGCAATCGCAGTGGCGTCGCTGGCAATGTCAGGCATGTCCTCGGCGATCAGGACGGGGTAACCCAACAGTCGTGCAGGCTCGCCCGCAACCAAACCATCCGACCACAAGAAACGACCGTCATTGTCCTTCAGCTTGCGCACGGTGCCCGCCGTTTTGGAATTCATCACGAACGTTCCATTGGCGCGGTATTCAGCACCCAGCGCATAGACCAGATCGATCAGCGCATCGGCACCGTCAAAATCGCCATCCGCACCCGTGACCACATAGCCAAGATTGCCCCAGGCCCAGACATCATTGTCGACGTTCGGCGCGGTCAGGAACCCCTGCGGCTTGTCCACACCATCCCCGTTGATGAACGCAGATGCTTCGGAGCGGGCAAATTTGTCCGCGATGCGCCCGGCCAGCCAGCTTTCGATATCAAACGCCGTGTCATCCAGCAGACGCTGGGACGCTTTCGGCAACGCAGACAGCTCGTGCAAACCAATGGTGATGCGGTCAATCTGTGGCGTGCCTGACTCGGCAGACGGATCATTCTCCGTCGCCCAGCCCGCACCCATTTCGGTGTGATCAATCAACACGTCATAAGACGTCGCTTCAACGTTCACCACATTGGCAATCGCACGGATGCTTGCAGTAGAGGCCAGCGTGGATTGCACGGTTGCAGACGTTTGCGGGTCAACAAGGTAGCCACCATCGGCAGCCACGGCGGTGGACATGGACTTGCCCTCCATCTCGAGGCCACGCAGCGCATCATCGTCACCAGACCGCAGATAGGCCTCGAACGCCTTCTGGTGTGGGGCCTCGACAGAGGCCGCGGCCGCCAGCGCAGGGCGCGCCGCCTGGATCATGGATTTACGGTCAAATTTGGTCATTCGGTCATCCTGCTCTTGCAACTTGGTTTGAATGTCAGTCGTGAAGTCTTTGAAATCGCTCACGAAGCCCGCCATCGCGGTCTTCAGTTCGTGGGCCGCTGATGCACCATCAGGCGCACCTTCCCCGGCCCGAGCCTTGCTCTCGGGTGTCGTCATGTTTGAATCCTCTCAGATCGAAGGGTGGAAACGCCGCGCCTTAACTTCGGCCCAGCACAGCGCGGGCATTTTCGAACACCCCCGCCAATTCGCGCAGGGCATCAACGGTAGGGTCATCCCCCTTCGCCCCCACCCGCGCATCAGGAAGCATCGGGAACGTCACAAGCGACACCTCCCAAAGTTCCAGTTCTGACAACAGGCGACCGCCCGTGTCGTTTTTCGTGGCCCGCACCGTGCGGTACCCAATGGACAGCCCGTCAATGGCCCCCGCCTCGATCAACGCAGCCGCCTCGCGGCCCTTCTCAACGTCGCGCAGGATGCGCCCCTTGACCCACAAGCCGGCCTTATCCTCACGGACCTCGTCCCAGACGCCGATGGGCTGAGCCGGGTCGTGCTGCCACAGCATCTTGACCCGCCCGTCCTTGGCATCCAGCCGCGTCAGCGAACGCGCATAGGCCCCCGCCTCGACAACGTCACCGCCCTGATCGGCCTTACCGAACAGCGACGCATATCCGCTGATCTCAACCCCGTTTTCCACAGCGACCGTGTCGCCCAGGGCTATGAATTTATGCTCTAATGTCATCTCGTTCTCCTCACGGGATCAATGGCAGAAACGACTGGACCGCTTTGGCCAAAATCACCCCGACCACGCCATACACCGTTAACCACAACCGTTTTTCCAACCGCTCGATCATCGTCTCGATCCGCGTCAGATGCGTGTTCATCTGCGAAAACTGCAACGCGACCAGCCGCTCCTGTGCCTCGATCCGCAATGCGGGCGCGCACTCGAACGTCTCGCGCAGATCACCCATTCCCCACCTCCAACGACGGCAAGCCCAGCAGGTTTCGCTTTTCCGCGTCCGTCAAAAACGCCGCCCCACCGACCCGTTTCCAATGGGCGTCCCGCTCGCTCGACAAGGCAGGGATCTGATCCAGATCCGGCTTCAAATCAAACCGCGCACCGCTGAAATCCCCCAGCCAATCCGCCACGGATCCGGCAACGCGCGTGACCAATGGCAACACAGTCAGGCGATAAAGCGCGCGGTTTGCCTCCTGATAATTCGCATAGGTCGCATCGCCGGGGATTCCCAACAACATGGGCGGCACCCCGAACGCCGTCGCAATCTCGCGCGCCGCCGCTTCCTTGGTTTTCTGGAACTCCATATCAGACGGGCTGAACCCCATAGGCTTCCAGTCCAATCCACCTTCCAACAACATCGGACGACCCGCATTCTTGGCTCCTTGATGCTGCGTCTCCATCTCGTGCAACAGGCGGTCATACTGATCGGTGCTCAACTGGCTCTGCCCGTCCGCTCCGTTGTAAATAATCGCTCCCGAAGGCCGCGCTGCATTGTCCAGCAACGCCTTGGACCACCGGCTCGCCGCGTTATGCACATCCAGCGCCGTCGCCGCGGCCTGCATCGGGCTCAACCCGTAATGGTCATCTTGCGGATGAAAGCTCTTGATATGGCACACGGGGGATGCGCCCTCACCCACGTGGAACCGGTGCTTGCGCCCGCCCACGGTATAATCATAGGCCACCGGCCAACCATCCGCGCCGGGCACCAACGCCATGCGATCACTACGCAACACATGCAGCTCCAGCGGCACATCCTCGCCGCCCACAGCCTCCACATATCCGTTGCCGGTCAACAGCAGCTGGCCAAACAACGCCTCGAACAACTCGGCACGCCCCTGCGCGCCATTGGGTCGCGCGATCAGGTCCAACACCGGGTGCGTATCATAGCGCCGCGCGTCGTCCTGCAACACCAGCGGCAACGCCGCCGCCGCCTCCGCGATCATCTTGACGCAGCGAAACCCGACAGGGTTGCTCGTGAAACCCATCCGCGTCAGCGTACCCGTATCGCGCGCGCCCCAAACAGAACGCCCCGCCGCCCCAAGCGCTGCAAGCTTGCCGGTGGCTGACGCTTTCACTTCAGGCACATCCGCTTGCGCAGCCTCAGGTCGTTTTAGAAAATCAAACATTCAAGTCTCCTCCGGTGCCGCCCTCATCAGAGGCGTTCGATCCAACACGATACAATTTCATCTAAAAGTCTTACTGGCGGAAAAACGCACCGTTCGATGGGGATGCAACACCCCTCAAACCCGTTATTTCACTGCCTAAAGCATACGGACCTGCGGCGAGCGCCACATTTTCGCAGGCTCGACGATCAAATCCGTAATCGCCCAAACCAGCGCATCAACACGATCAGGCGACCCCTGCCCGCGAAACCCCTGCGCCGTCATCTGGCACATCTGGTCCTCAAGCGCCTGTAGCCCGCGCACATGCCCCACGCGCCCCTGTTCATAAAGCGCCGCCACCGGCTCAGCGCGCACGGCCTTGCCCCGCGTTGCATGCACCGCGCGATACGGCACCGTGTCATCAATGGATCGCACGATCGTCTCCACCATCGCGCCGCCCTGGTTCACCTCGGCCACCAACCGCTCCGCGCCATGGCGGTCCATCGCCGCAATCGCCGCCGCCGCCCATTCGTTCGGGCTCACACCCTGCACGCTCGCGTCTTCCAGCACGACGACGCGCCAATCGCGCGGCGGACCTTGCGTAACCGCCCCCGCCACAATGATCCCGCATTCATCCGATTTGGCCCCGGCCCCCGCCGGCGGGTCCACCGCCACCACGATGCGGTCCAACGCAGGCACGCTGTCGACGCGCCCGTCTTCAAGTGCTGCGGATGACCACAACGCACCTTCCACATCAGACAGCATCACACCCTCAAGCTCCTGACGCCCCATCCGCGTGCCGGCATATCGCTCTTGCACCTCCTCCAAGAACCCCTTTGCAAGGTAGGCGCGGTTGGCTGACGTCGGCGCGTGGGTGTGCACCGTGCTGTCGCGCCCCAATAGGTCTTTCAATATTTCAACATTTTTGGGCGTTGTGGTGACACATGCGCGTGGTTTCTTGCCCAAACGCAATCCAAACTGCATCATGTCCCAGGTCTCGGCTGCTTTGGGCCATTTGGCCAGTTCATCGGCCCAAACCGCATCAAATTGCGGCCCGCGCAGCCGCTCGGGGTCATATGCCGAATACAGCCGCGCTTCCGCGCCGTTTGGCCAGACCAACATTTGCCGCCCCGATATCCACTGCGGGCGCCGGTCAGGAGGCGAACACGCCAGTATCCCGCTCTCGCCAAAGACCATGACTTCGCGCGCCTGCTCCATCGTTTCACCGATCAGCCCCATGCGTCGCGATTGACCGGGATCGCGCGGACGCGACCCCTCCACCATTGATCGGACCCATTCAGCACCCGCGCGCGTCTTTCCTGCGCCACGGCCCCCCAGAATAACCCAAGTCCGCCAGTCCCCCGCAGGGGCCAACTGATGGTTTAATGCCCAGAACTCAAACAGATAGGGCAACGCTCGCACCTGTTCGTCCGAAAGGCTGCGCAAGAATTCCTTACGATCTGCAACACCTGCGGATGCGACCAAGGCGGCACCCGATTTCACGTCGCAGATGGTCGAAATCAATGTCGCCCTCCCCGAGCCCGTCTCCAAATCTATCATTGAATTCCGCCTCCTTTTTGCGGACGTCGGCAATTGAATCGGTAAGTCGCGACATCTGCTTGGGCAGAAGGTCGATGTCCTTGAAGTCCCCTGCATTCACAAGGTCCAGGACAGCCGACAGCGTTTCACCAATGGTTTCGTAGAGCCGCCTAGCCTCCTCGATACGTTCGGCAGCCGATTTCTGATCGGTGGGGTTTCCACCGCTTTTGTTGGTCATTCGCGTGAGCCCCTTAAGGTTGCTCCGCCCATGATACGAAAACAAAAACGGGCCTCGGGTGCGCACCCGAAGCCCGTGTCAGCCTTCGCCCAGCAAAAAGGAAATTACCCCAGCCAGCCGATTTTTCCAAATCTTACCAGTCTGTTAGCGCACGGCGCGCAAACGTTTCGTTAACGGCTCAGTTGTCCTGCACCGCGTCCCGCTCCGCTTCCAACTGGCGGTAAATCGCAACGTTGGCGTTGTGTTCATCCAGCGTCACCGCAAAATTATGTCCGTCGCGCGGATCAAGGGTCTTCGCCACAAAGAAGATAAAATCGGTGTTCGCTGGGTTCAGCGCCGCGCGGATCGTATCCGCGCCGGGGTTGGCAATCGGCGTTGGCGGCAAGCCTGCGATTACATAGGTATTCCAAGGGGTTTCCGCGCGAAGCTCGCTCTGGCGCAACCCGCGCCCCAAAACGCCCTGCCCCTCGGTCACACCGTATATCACCGTCGGGTCCGTTTGCAGACGCATCCCCTGGTTCAGACGGTTCACAAACACAGAAGCCACATCAAACCGCTCGTCGGATGTGGACGCCTCTTTCTCGATAATAGATGCCAGAATCAGCGCCTCTTCGGGAGACGCCAAAGGCAGCCCATCGGCACGCTCGGCCCAAGCCGTCGCCAAAATCCGTTCCTGTGCCGCCTGCATATCCGCAAGCAATTCAGCGACCGAATCTCCCGGTTGCACCTGATAGGAATTGGGTGCCAACATGCCCTCGGGCGGGATTTCGGTAACATCCCCGTCCATAAATTCCAATGAGTTCAACGCCTGAACGACCTGCCAGCTGGTCACGCCTTCCGCAATCACCACACGGTATTGCGTGTCATCTGCCTCGCGTGTCTCGGCATAAACGGCAGGCACGTCAGCCACGTCCGCCGGATCAAAGTTCGCCAATTCAACATACTCGCCAGACGCCGGTTCCAACTCGCGAACCTGCGCCAGGACCCGCGTCACACCGACACGATACACAATTTCCGTGCCGCAGGTGCTTTGCCCGCCACGGGTTAAGATATCGACAATCTCCTCCATCGAAGACCCGTCTGGTACCAGAAAGCTACCGGCCTTCAGTTCGCTCGCCTTGCCGGAATAATCCACGCCCAGCCGGAAAATGGTAGGCGACGAAATGGCGTTCTGCTCCGCCAGATTTTCGCTCACGATCCGCATATTGCTACCGGGGCGCACCTGCACACATATCGCCTGTTCCAAAGGCCCCTCGGCGCTGTATTCGTTGGTCCCCCAAACGACCACACCGCCAAAAAGGAACAGTAACACAATCAGAAACGTCAGCGCATTGCTGGCGATATGCTTCCACATTCAGGAAACCTTTCCGAACAGCACAGACGCGTTCGTGCCGCCAAACCCGAACGAATTGGTCAGCGCCACATTGATCTCGCGCGCGACCTTCGCATTCGGCGCCAGATCAATCTTCGTCTCGACCGCAGGGTTATCAAGGTTGATCGTCGGCGGTGCCACCTGATCGCGGATCGCCAGGATGCTGAAAATCGCCTCGATCGCACCCGCAGCCCCCAACAAATGTCCCGTCGCGGATTTCGTCGATGACATCGTCACTTTGCTTGCCGCATCCCCCATCATCCGCTCAACCGCACCCAACTCGATGGTATCCGCCATCGTCGAAGTGCCATGCGCGTTGATGTAGTCAATATCTGCCGGCTCAAGCCCCGCATCCTTCAGCGCCATACGCATGGACCGCTCACCGCCCTCGCCGTCTTCGGACGGCGCAGTGATGTGGTAGGCATCGCCGGTCAAACCATAGCCCAACACCTCGGCGTAAATCTTGGCACCACGCGCCTTGGCGTGCTCGTATTCTTCCAACACGACCATGCCGGCACCCTCGCCCATGACAAACCCGTCACGGTCCGCGTCATAGGGGCGGCTCGCCGCCTTGGGATCATCCCCGCGCTTGGTGCTCAACGCTTTGCAGGCGTTAAAACCCGCAATGCCGATTTCGCAAATCGTGGCTTCTGCACCGCCTGCAATCATCACATCTGCGCGGCCCGACTTGATCAGCTGCGTCGCATCCCCAATGGCATGCGCACCCGTGGAACACGCCGTCACAACCGCATGATTGGGGCCTTTGAACCCGTATTTTATGGCAATCTGCCCCGAAATCAGATTGATCAACGCCCCCGGCACAAAGAACGGCGACACGCGGCGCGGCCCCTTTTCCTTCATCAAGATCGCGGTTTCCGCGATCGAATTCAGCCCGCCAATGCCAGACCCCGTCAAAACACCTGTGCGCTCAAGGTCCTCACGGCCCTCAGGCGTCCATTTCGCGTCCTCGACAGCCTGTTGCGCTGCGGCCATCGCAAACAGAATAAACGTATCCACCTTGCGCTGCTCTTTGGGGGCCATATAGCTGTCTGCGTTGAATGTGCCGTCACTGCCGTCGCCCATGGGCACCTCGCAGGCATAGGTCGTGGCAAACCCTTCGGGATCAAACCGCGTGATCGTCCCCGCACCCGATTGCGCGTCCAGAATACGCTCCCAGCTTTTCTCGACCCCATCGGCCAACGGAGTGACCAACCCCAATCCGGTCACAACAACTCTACGCATGCTCAGCCCTCACTTTTGCATTTCTTATGGCTCTGATACCGCGACCTTGGGGACAGGAGCAAGGGCGGGTGCCGTCGATTGCTTTGCATCAGCAAAGATAAGGCAAATGCCCCCGTCGAACGACTAGAAATGGATCACAGGCGGTCCCGGTATTCTAAAACGGCGGTTCATGAAACGCAGAACATCTCAAAGCGACCCACCAAGAACAAGCTGACAATTGTCCGTAGTGCGGGACGAAGCGCCAATTCGCTGCACATGCTCGAAAGGCTGCTTTTGAGCTTGCATGTTGCTCCTAAGTTCGAATTGCGGTGGCTCAGATTAGG
>CBFHGD010000056.1:0-13590 GCA_965655275.1 Octadecabacter sp.
CCCCCGACCCCGGCTATGTGCTGGTGATTGACCAAACGGCGGGCGATGCCTCCGTCTCGGCGTCACGCGCCGACCGCAACACATTCCTGGAAATGCTGTTCGTCGCACGCGAAGAACACCCTGCCGCAAAAATCTACGTCAAAACCCACCCCGAAACCGCCCAAGGCCACCGCGACGGCCACTACCGCGCGGGCGATCTGAGCGAAAACGTCGAGTTCTTCAGCGACGCAATCTCGCCCCACGTGCTGCTGGACGGCGCCATAGGTGTCTACACCGTGTCCTCGCAATTCGGGTTCGAGGCGATCATGGCAGGCCATAAACCCGTCGTGTTCGGCCAACCATTCTATATCGGCTGGGGCCTCACGGATGACCGCATGCCGCTGGACCGCCGGCAACGCAAACTGACGCGCGCGCAGCTTTTTGCCGGTGCGATGATCCTTTATCCGCGTTGGTATGACCCCTACACGGATCAACTCTGCACCCTCGAAACCGCCATCAGCACGCTGGACGCCCTTGCACGCACGTGGCGCGATGATCACGCGGGATGGGTCGCATCGGGCATGCGGTTGTGGAAACGCGCGCCGCTGCAACAGGTGTTCGGACGCCACCGCAAAATGCTGTTTCAAGATGATCCCGACAAAGCCGATGCCCTGGCCGCTAAAACCGGACGCGGCCGCATGGTCTGGGCAGGCAAAGCCACCGGACATGACAGCGCCTACCGCGTGGAAGACGGATTTCTGCGTTCGCGCGGGCTTGGCGCAGAGCTGATCGCGCCGCTGTCTCTCGTCCTCGACGACCTCGGCATTTACTATGACCCGACCGCGCCCAGCCGCCTTGAAACCCTGATCGAAGCCTCCCCCCACCTGCCCGACGCGGCCCTGCGCCGCGCCGAAGCGCTGATCGGCACCATCACGGATCTGGGGCTTACAAAATACAACCTTTTCGGCGCGGATGTGGCGGATGATCTGCCTGACGGTCGCCATATCCTTGTTCCCGGACAGGTCGAAGACGACGCCTCGATCCGCCTTGGCACCACAGATGTAACCACCAACCGCGACCTGCTGTTGGCCTGTCGCACAGCCAACCCTGCCGCCGTAATCCTCTATAAACCCCACCCCGACGTCGAGGCGGGCTTGCGCAGCGGGATCGTGGCCGACGCCGCGGACATCGCGGACGTGGTTCTCAACAAAACATCCCCCATCGCCGCCCTGCACGCCGTGGAGGCGGTCTGGACCATGACGTCCACACTCGGGTTCGAGGCCCTGTTGCGCGGCAAGCACGTCACCTGCCTCGGCATGCCGTTCTATGCCGGTTGGGGCCTGACGGACGACCGAGCCCTGCCCGTTTCACGCCGCACGGCGCGCCCCACACTGGCGCAATTCGTGCATGCGGTTCTGGTCGACTACCCGCGCTATTTCGACCCCGTCAGCGGCCTGCCCTGCCCCGTCGAAGTGGTAATCGAACGGCTGGTATCCGGAACGGTCCCCAACCCGTCGCGCGCCAACCGCGCATTGGCAAAGCTGCAAGGCCTGTTCGCAAGCTACGCACACTTGTGGCGGTCCTAGCTAGGCTAGGCGCGCACCCAGCGGTGCATCAGGTCGGGCCCGATTTGCACGGCGTCCGCCAGTACAAACCGTGGCGCATCCGCCAACCGACCCAGCCCCAGTGCGCCAACTGCCGGCGTGCCTTCCGCCCCGAGCGCGACACCGGCGGTAAAACCGACGATTTCATCCACAAGCCCCGCACCCAACAAGGAAGCCGCAAGGCTTCCACCGCCTTCACAAAACACGCGGGTCAGCCCACGATCAGCGAGTTTCCCCATCATATCAGTGACATCAAGGTGGCGGCCCTTCACATCACAACCGATCACCTCGGCCCCGTGGTCCGTCCACTCACCGGTCTTTGCGTCCGGCCCGTGACACAGCCAAAGCGGTGCCTGCGGGATCGTTCCAACCAACTTGGCCGCGACAATATCCAGACGACTGGACGCCACGACGCGCACCGGCTGGCGCGTCACGCCAAGGTCACGCACCGTCAATGTCGGGTCATCCGCACGCACGGTTCCGGCCCCGACCAGCACTGCATCATGGCGCGCGCGCATCGCATGCACGTGGCGGCGCGCCGCGGCTGCGGTGATCCACTGGCTCTCGCCCGTTGCCGTTGCAATCCGCCCGTCAAACGAGCTCGCCAATTTCAGGGTCACAAAGGGGCGGTTGAGGGTGATACGCGTCAAGAATCCGGCCAGATCCGCACGGGCCTCGGCTTCACGTACACCCGTGCGCACGGCAATTCCGGCCGCTTTCAACATCGCAATGCCTTTGCCCGCCACGCGCGGGTCAGGGTCACCTGTGGCGATCACGACGCGCGCAACGTTTGCGGCGATCAACGCCTCGGCGCAGGGTGGGGTTTGCCCGTGGTGGGCACAGGGTTCCAGCGTGACATAGACAGTCGCTGCGCGCGCATCGATCCCGTCCAGCGCGCGCGTTTCCGCATGGGGCCGCCCGCCGTCTGCGGTCCAGCCGCGCCCGATTACGTGCTGGCCTCGAACGATCACACAGCCGACATTCGGGTTGGGCCAAACACGGCCAAGGCCCCGCCGCCCAAGCGACAGGGCCATGCCCATAAACCGATGGTCTAGATCCGCGCTCAATCGTCCGATTTGGACGGAGGCCGCAGTTCGCTTACGAACTTGTCGAAATCGTCCGCTGCCTGGAAGTTCTTGTAAACACTGGCAAATCGCACGTAAGCCACGGTGTCGATGCGGGCCAGAGCCTCCATCACGATTTCACCGATCTGCTTTGATCCGATGTCTGTCTCGCCCATGCTTTCCAGCCGGCGCACGATGCCGGAAATCATCTGGTCAACGCGTTCCGGCTCAACCGGGCGTTTCTGCATGGAAATCCGAACAGAGCGTTCGAGCTTGTCACGGTCAAAATCTTCGCGACGCCCGTTTGATTTGATCACAACCAGATCGCGCAGTTGCACGCGTTCATAGGTCGTGAAACGACCGCCACACGCAGGGCAAAACCGGCGACGCCGAATGGCGACGTGATCTTCCGCGGGCCGCGAATCTTTCACTTGGGTATCGACGTTTCCACAAAAGGGGCAACGCATGTCTGTCCTCGTTTATCTGCCTCTGGAGTCTAACGCCCCATTTGTCCACAGCCACTATAGGGCTTGGGATAAGTTTTGGGTAGTGGGCAATTGACACCACAAGATCATGAGTCGGATGGGCCACAGTTCGCGTCAGTAATTGTAAAGCACCGACCTCGGGATGCACTTGAAGTGGGCGATCTCTGATTCGTCACTGTCCAGCACCAAAATGCCGCCGAACTGCGGATGCTCCTTGAACTCCGGTGAATCCTCCACGGCGGCAAACCGCTCCAACCCTGCATAAACCTCATAAATGACGTCTGAATTGGTGAACCTGATACTCTCCCAGATCGACCCTCCGACACCGGGCCATGGCGTAAACTCCGCCCCCGCACCAAACCGCCGCGATATTTCCAGCTCCGGCGTCTGTCCGGCCCGCCCGTAGGCGTAACGGGTCCGTTCCCCGGTCATGCAAACCTCGACAGATTTACCGTTCGCGAACTCACAGGCCAGAAACGTCCGCTCTTGATCCAGGCAATCGGCCCAAGCAGCATTTGTGCAAGCGACCCCGACGAAAACCGCGCTCAAACTCCGCCTGATGTTGGAATATGCCAATCCAATCCCCTTTGTGTCTGCACATATTCCGGCCACTTGAACCCTATCGGCGGTTCGTAATCACACAAGGGCGCGATGTCGTGTTCGGCTTTTCTGCGCTCGAATTCGGTCTTCGCCGCCTCCCGTGCGCCCTGATCTTCCAACAGGCGCAACGCAGAACATGCCAGAACCGATGCCGCCGCCTGCACCATCGGGTCAATTGTGGCCGGCATGCCGCCAAGGGCATTCATCGCCCACGCAGGAAACGGCCCGCCCTTCAGCGCGGGGCGCGCCATATAAAACCGCGCCGTGGGCGTGTGCCACGTCATATCAGTGTAGTCATCAGACGTAGAATTGCGCTGGTTGGGCGGTAGGCTTTCACGCAGGATTGCCTCGGCGTCTTGCGGTGATATCAGCCGCTCGCAGGCGGGCAGGATCGGGTTGGCGTCCGGTGCACACCCGCAATTTTCCTGCACCTGACGCATCAATGCCTTTGCGTCTTCATCCCATTTCGGCGCGCCAACCTTTTGAATTTGCTCCCAAACCATATTTGCCATCGCGTGGTTCGCCAGTCCGGGCCGCGATTTACAGACCCAGTGCCGCTCCACCCTGCACCCGGCCTGCGCTGCCACACTTTCGGCCAAGGCGTCCAGACGTGCACTGACGGCTTCAGCCATCTCGACCGTTGGCACGCGCATCATATATTGCAGCTCTGCCAACCCGGCCGGAAGGTTATCCGCCGTCGCCTGCCCCGTCGAAATGATCGCCTCCGAGATCGACCAGCCCCCTGTGTGCGGCAGCATCGTGTCGCGCAGCATGCGGGCCTGCCCATACATCATCACCAAGGCATCATTCGCCCCCGGTGCGCGAATATCGGAATGGCTCTGCGGGATCGGGGCTCCATCCTTCGCGCCAAACAGGTGCGGTTCATCGCAGATAAAGCGGTAAATCATCGAATAGGCGGCACCGCAGTGCGTGTCCCAGCGCACCGTATTACAAAAGGGCAGCATATAGAACGGATGGAACGACAGCATGCCGGCCAGCCCGTCATAATAGCCCTTAGCGGCATGGATAGGTTTTGAGCCGCGCACTTTTTCCGCAGGCTCGCCGGTAAAGCGTAGCCCGCCCTTGATGCCGTGATGTTCCATCGCGGCTTTGGTGGCCAGTAGCCCGCCCAACCCACTGATCCCTAACGCTGAATGGGGGTCGGTATGGCCTGCCGCATGCACATTCAACCCATCGCGTGGCAACGGGCTTGGCCGTGCCGCCTGACAGTTTCCCGGCACCGCATCATATTCTGCATACATGCCCACGACCGGCCCGTCCCCGTTGGACCATTCCGCGCAAAACGCCGTCGGCATGCCACCACTGCCCTCCTCAACCGTAAAGCCTTCGGCGCGCAACCGTTCTACATACCACGCAGCAGACCGGTATTCGCGCCACGCGGGTTCGCCATACTCGAAAATGCGGGCGCAATCGGCAGACAGCCCTGCGCGCGCCTGCATGACCCACGCAAGCGCTGTTTTCTGTGCCGCAGATACACTCATCTTGTCAGTCCTATGATGCGCCGCTGATGTGGCATGCGGCGATGTTCGAAAAGGTAAATTCCTTGCCATGCTCCAAGCTGTAGTTCCCCTGAAATGACGGGAATCTGCAAGCTGGTTGGCAGCAAAGCGGCCTTGATATGGGCCGGCATATCATCCTGCCCCTCGTAAGTATGCCGGAGGTAGGACATCGACGGATCGTCGGATGGCGGCACCAACCGTTCGAAAAACGCGGTGAGGTCGCTTTGCACCTCGACGTCGGCATTTTCCTGAATAAGCAGGGAGCAGGACGTGTGTTGAACAAACAACGTCAAAACGCCGGTGCCGGAAACCTGCTCCGCCACCGCGCGTGTCACTTCATAAAGGCCGGGGCCATTGGTTTGAATAATCCAATCCATGGGGCAAGTTTCTCTGCCCCGTGCGATCAGCGCAAGGAATTACTCGGCAGGTTTCTCGACAACCTGATAGCCTGTCTTCTCGAGGGTTTTCAAAGACTTCAGGCCAATCTTGGTGAAATCCTTGCGGGCTTCGCTCCATGCGGCCTGGCGTTCTTCTTTCGTCGCTTGCGGGTGTTCGGCCTTATAGCCGGTTAACCAGATGCTGCGGCCAATGGTGCGCCCGATCCGCATGCGTTGCTTATGCTCCGGCGAATGCTCTTTTTTTACTGTTTTTTTCGCTGTCGTTGCTTTGGCCATTGGGCACTCCACTCAAGACGGGCACGAGGCCCCGTTACAGTTACTGATCCAGGAAGGACCGAAGACGGCGGGACCGGCTTGGATGCTTCAACTTGCGCAGCGCCTTAGCCTCGATCTGCCGAATACGTTCACGTGTGACGCTGAACTGCTGACCGACCTCTTCGAGGGTGTGATCAGTGTTCATGCCAATACCAAACCGCATCCGCAAAACGCGTTCCTCGCGCGGCGTCAGCGACGCCAGAACCCGCGTTGTTGTTTCCTTCAGGTTTTCCTGAATAGCGGAATCCAACGGCAGCACCGCGTTTTTATCCTCAATGAAATCACCAAGCTGGCTGTCTTCCTCGTCACCAATCGGGGTCTCGAGGCTGATCGGCTCCTTGGCGATCTTCATCACCTTGCGGACCTTCTCAAGCGGCATTTGCAGCTTGGCGGCCAGTTCTTCCGGCGTAGGTTCGCGGCCAATTTCGTGCAACATCTGACGGCCCGTGCGCACCAGCTTGTTGATCGTTTCGATCATATGCACCGGAATACGGATCGTGCGGGCCTGATCCGCAATCGAACGCGTAATCGCCTGACGGATCCACCACGTCGCGTAGGTGGAGAATTTATAGCCACGGCGGTATTCGAATTTATCAACCGCCTTCATCAAGCCGATGTTTCCTTCCTGAATTAAATCAAGGAATTGCAGGCCGCGGTTGGTGTATTTCTTGGCGATCGAAATCACCAGACGCAGGTTTGCTTCGACCATTTCTTTCTTGGCCTGACGCGCTTCTTTTTCGCCCTTCTGAACCTGCTGCACGATGCGGCGGAATTCAGAAATATCGACGCCGATGTAGTTACCAACCTGTGCCATTTCAGCGCGCAGGTCTTCGATTTTGTCGGTCGAGCGTTCGATCAGCATCTGCCAGCCGCGCCCGGCCTTTGCGCCCATCTCGTCAAGCCACGTCGGGTCCAACTCGCGCCCGCGATAAGCGTCAACGAATTCGCGCCGGTTGATGCGGGCCTGATCGGCCAGCTTCACCATGGCACTGTCGATCTGCATGATGCGGCGGTTGATCCCGTAAAGCTGGTCGATCAACGCCTCGATCCGGTTGTTGTGCAGGTGTAGCGAATTCACCAGCTCCACAATTTCCGCCCGCAGTTTCTGGTATTTCTTTTCTTCCTTGCCCGAAAAACTGTCGTCTTCGTTCAAGGTCGCGGACATCCGCGCGTCCTGCATGTCCGACAGCTTGGCAAAATCGCGGGCAATCAACTCCAGCGTATCCAGAACCTGCGGTTTCAGCTGGGCTTCCATCGCGGCAAGCGACAGATTGGCTGCATCGTCCTCGTCTTCGTCGTCATCCTTGGCAATCGGGTTTCCATCCGCATCAAGCTCTTGCTTTTCCTCGGGTTTCTCACCACCGGCATCGGAAGACACAACCGGTGTGACCTCCTCCTCATCGCTCAGCAAATTGCCAAACGTGGTTTCAAGGTCGATCACATCGCGCAGCAAAATGTCTTCGGACAGCAATTCGTCGCGCCAGATCGTGATGGCCTGAAACGTCAGCGGGCTTTCACACAACCCGAGGATCATGGTGTTGCGGCCAGCCTCGATGCGCTTGGCAATCGCGATTTCGCCCTCGCGTGACAATAGCTCGACGCTGCCCATTTCACGCAGATACATGCGCACCGGATCATCCGTGCGATCCAGCTTTTCGGTTTCAGCCGCGCCCAGAATAACATCGCGCCCACCAGCGGTTGTGGCCAGCGCCTTGGACTTGCCGTCGTCATCGACTTCTTCGGATTCTTCTTCCTCGGTGACCTGAATGCCCATCTCGTTGAGCATGCTCATCACATCTTCGATCTGGTCGGACGACACCTGATCGGGCGGCAGAACCGCATTCAGCTGATCATACGTGATCGTTCCGCGCTCGCGCGCTTCTGCAATCATCTTTCTGACCGCGGCTTGGCTCATATCAAGGACGTGATCCCCGTCTGCGCCATCCTGCTGTCGATCGTCGGTGTCTTTAGCGGCCATGCGGCATTCCCTTCGGCTATCAGAGCGTCGTCTGATTCGGGTGATTCGGTTAAAAGCGAATCAATCAACGTAATGAGTGATTCGCAATGGCTAGAGGGCTTGTTTCTCAGGCGTGTTGCGCTGCTGTCGTTCGGGACTTAGTGCCCGCCCTTGCCTTTGGCAAAGTCAATTTTGTCCAAAAGCGCATCAAATGCGCTGCGTTCTTCCTTTTTGATTCGCGCGCCGTTGCCTCCGGTGTCGTATTCGGCGCTGTCATCGTTGTCTTGACGGCCCGCGTTGTTCATCGCGGCACTGGATTGCGCCAATCGTGTGGTCAGGCGTTCATCGGCCACATCCGATGACAGTTCTTCCATTGCGTCTTCTACCTCATGGGCGTGGCCGCGACGGGCGCTCAGTTTTGCAAACTCTTCCGCCAGACACATGCGCGCATTGTCCCCGTTATCGGGCCGCCGCACTGCTGGCGTAATCGCGACGTGGGCCTGCGCGAACAGCTTTTCAAGTGGGCCAGCACCGATTTCGGTTCTCATCGCCGCCTCAAGCCCCTCATGGGCGTCAAGGCGCAACAACGCAGCCCGCACCGTCGTGGTGTCCGGCGCGGAACACATCATGCGTTCTAAAGCGCCATGAAAATCATTCAAAACCAATGGATTGCGGATAAGTACCGCAAGGATCACAGCCTCGCGCAGAAGATCCTCCGGCACGCCACCGCCGGCTAACAACGACGCCTTAGTGCTGCCCTGCGCGGGCAGTTTCGCGCCCTTGGGCAGCCATTTTGTGCCCCTCGCTCCTTGGTAGGCCCCGCCAGACTGCGCGCCGCGGTTCTGGCCAAACAGCTCCCAACGCATATCCTTGATCGCCTGCCCGTAGTGGCTGCGAATGCTTGGATCCTTGATCAGCATGATCTTCTCGCGCAGGGATTTATCCAGCGCGGCCTTGCGTTCGGGGCTATCGAAATTCTTTCCCTCGGTCTCGCGTTGCCACAGCAGTTGCACCATGGGCAGCGCGCCCTCGATCTTATCACGCATCGCGCCGGTGCCTGCGGATTTCAGCAAATCATCCGGGTCCTGGCCTTCGGGCATCATCGCAAAGCGCACCGATTGGCCCGCCTCCAGCAGCGGCAACGCCAGATCGATCACCCGCATCGCAGCACGTTGCCCCGCCGTGTCCCCGTCCAGCGTGACCACGGGTTCGGGCGCGACGCGCCACATCATCTGCAGCTGCATCTCGGTCACTGCTGTGCCCAGCGGCGCGACGGCGGCGCCAAAGCCGGCTTCGCTCAGCGCAATCACATCCATATAGCCCTCCGCCACGATCAATGGCTGCCCCTTGCCCGCCGCCTCGCGCGCGGGGCCAAGGTTGAACAGATTGCGCCCCTTATCAAACAGCTCGGTCTCGGGCGAATTCAGATATTTGGCGTTGTCATTGGGGTCCATCGCGCGGCCCCCGAACGCAATCGCGCGCCCGCGCGCATCGCGGATCGGGAACATGATGCGATGACGAAACGTGTCATAGGGTTTCTTGCCTTGATTGCTCGGCTTGCCCAGCCCTGCCCCGAGGATCAAATCCTCCGCGACGCCTTTTCCGGTCAAATGGTCCCACAGGTTCTGCCAGCCTTGTGGCGCAAACCCGATTTCCCAACGCTCAAGTGCCGCGTCCTTCAACCCACGCCCCGCCAGATAATCGCGCGCCTCGGCCCCCGCCCCGGTCTTCAATTGCAGGCGATAGAACTGCACCGCCTGCTCCATTACCTCGGCCAGCAACGTGCGCCGGTCAGACTTCGCCTGCGCCTGAGGGTCACGTTTGGGCACGGGCATCCCCGCCTCCAGCGCCAAAATCTCTACCGCCTCCATGAAGCCAACATTCTCGGTCTCACGGACAAACGAAATCGCGTCGCCCTTGGCGTGACAGCCAAAGCAGTAATAATACCCCTTACGGTCATCGACGTGAAAACTGGCAGATTTCTCCTGATGAAATGGGCACGGTGCCCACAGATCGCCCTTGCCCTGGTTGCTCTTGCGCTGGTCCCACATGACCTTGCGCCCCACGACTTGCCCAATGGACAACCTCGTGCGCAGTTCATCAAGAAATCCGGGTGGCAATGACATACCCGCTTTATTGGGGCTGCTCGCGCCAGAGTCCAGTTGCCCTTTGCCCCGTTAGCCTTTTGTTTGCGCGACCGATGGTGTCACCCGCCGCTTCGCACGCGCCTCGCGCCACGTGATGAAACTGATCGATGCCATAATAACAGCCCCGCCAAACACGACCCAGCCATCGACGGCCTCCCCGAACACCAGCGCGCCAAGCAAAACGGCCCAGATCAGCTGCAAAAACGTGACCGGCTGCGTCACCGTCAGCGGGGCCGCAGCAAACGCCAGCGTCATCGACAGATGCCCCGCCGTGGCAAAACACGCGACCAGAAACAGCCAGCCCACATCAACCCAGGACACAGGCACCCAGACTGCCCATGCAAACGGCGCCAACCCGATCGTCACCGTGATCGACAACATACCCACGATCACCGCCGCCGAAACCTCACCCGACAATTGCTTGGCGATCAGGTATCCTGCGGCAAACATAAGCGCGGTGCCCAGCATGGCGATATGACCTGTCTCGACCTCGCGCAGCCCCGGACGCAAAATGATCAACGCGCCAATCAATGCCACCACCACCGCCGCCAACCTGCGCGGCGGCAATGGCTCTTTGAGCAACAAAGCAGCCCCCAACGTCACATAGACGGGGGACAGGTAATTCATCGCCGTGACATCCGCGATGGGGATGCGCGCCATGGCAAAGAACCACAAGATAACGGCAATCGTGTGCACAACGCCGCGCCCGAGGAACAGCTTGACCTGACGCCGTGTCAGATGCGCTGCCAGAATCGGCCGGATCATCGGGATTAAAAACACCAGCCCCAGCAAATACCGCAGGAATGCGCCTTGGGCCGCGGGCACATCATTGCCCACGTGTTTCACAATCGCCGTCACTGCGACAAAATTCAGGCCGGTAAAGACCATCCAGAAAATACCGATGAGAGGACGATCCCGCGTTGCCATTCGCCCACCAAACGCCTCCGCGCGCAGCGGCGCAACCTCAAATCGCGCTGACAATCAGCCCGGCCGCAATGGTCACCATGACGACGCCGATCACAAATTCCAAAATCTGCCACGCTCGCGGCTTGGTCATCACCGGCGCGAGCAGCCGTGCGCCATACCCCAAAACCACGAAAAACAACGCCGACCCTGCCGATGCTCCGGCCCAAAACCCGACCCGCGCGTCAGGAAACTGCGCCGCAATCGACCCGACCAGAAACACCGTGTCCAGATACACGTGAGGGTTCAGCCACGTGATCGCAAAACAAAACATCAGCGCAACCCGAAGGCTGCCATTGGTCCCGACGTTGGGGTCCAACGCCTCGCCCCCCGCAAAGGCGCGCTTGAAACTCAACAGCCCGTAGGCCAGCACAAACGCCGCCCCGACCCATAACATGATCGTCGCGACAGATGGCACCGCGCTCACCAAGGCGCCGAACCCGAACACGCCCAGCCCCATCAGGATCGCATCGGAAATCGCGCAAAAAATCACCAGTGGGCCCACATGCTCGCGCCGCAAACCCTGTTTGAGCACAAAGGCATTTTGCGCCCCGACCGCCACAATCAACGACAACGACAACGCAAATCCACTCATAAACGCCCAGATCATGCGCGCGCCCCCCCTGTCTTTGCTTTAAAAACATCCAAACGCCGCACGATCCACACGCGCCACATCCCGGCGGCGCGCACAGATTTGATCAAACCGCTCAGCCGTCGCTTTCGGCATAGGCCTGCATGACGTCGTCAGGTGCGTCCATATTGGTGGTCACCGTCTGGATGTCGTCGTCGTCCTCCAATGCCTCGACCAAACGCATCAGCTTTTCGACACCTTCAAGGTCCAGCTCGGACTGGATGTTGGGCAGCCAGATCAGCTTGGTCGTCTCCGACTCCCCCAGGTCCGCCTCCAACGCGTTCGATACATCGTTAAGATCCGTATCGGCACAAATGATCACGTGGTTCTCGTCATCGCTTTGCACGTCTTCCGCGCCCGCCTCGATCGCTGCCATCATGACCGTGTCCGCGTCACCGACAGAAGCGGGGTAAACAACCTGCCCCTTACGGTCGAACATGAACCCGACACTGCCGGTTTCCCCCAGATTACCGCCCGCCTTGGAAAAGGTGGATCGCACGGTGGACGCTGTGCGGTTCTTGTTGTCCGTCATCGCCTCGACAATCACGGCGACCCCGCCGGGGCCATATCCCTCGTAGCGAATCTCGTCGTAGTTTTCCGCGTCGCCCCCGATCGCCTTCTTGATGGCGCGGTCGATATTGTCCTTTGGCATGGACAGGCCCTTTGCCTCTTTCACGGCCATGCGCAGGCGCGGGTTCTTGTCGGGGTCGGGGTCGCCCATCTTGGCGGCGATGGTAATTTCTTTGGACAGCTTGCTGAACAGCTTGCCGCGGATTTTATCCTGGCGTCCTTTGCGGTGCTGAATATTTGCCCATTTTGAATGGCCTGCCATCGTGTGTCTCCCGATCCGTCTCGTCTGGTTTTCAACGCCCTCTATAGGGCACACCGCGTGAGGCCCGCAATCCCATCGCGTGTCTGCCACTGGCGCCGTGCGGCACCACGCAATGTCTATCGGAAAAATACGCGGTTTCCGGCCTTGCGCCGACGCGCTAAACCTAGCCCATGACAGCTGATCAAATCATCCTCTTTACCCTGTTCACCGCAGTGTTCGGCATGCTGCTCTGGGGGCGGTTTCGCTACGACCTTGTGGCCTTCACCGCCCTGCTGATCGGTGTTGTCCTCGGCGTTGTGCCCACGGCAGAGGCCTTCTCGGGCTTCGGCCATCCGGCCACAATCATCGTTGCTCTGGTGCTTGTCGTCTCGGCAGGTCTGGTGCGCTCGGGCGCGGTCTATCTGATCACCCGAACGCTGGTGGATGCGTCACGTAACCTTGGCGCACATATTGCAATTATGGGCGCAATCGGCGGTGTGTTGTCAGCCTTCATGAACAACGTCGCCGCCCTCGCCCTGCTGATGCCCGTCGATATACAAACCGCGCGAAAGGCAGGCCGCAACCCCGGCCTCAGCCTTATGCCGTTGAGCTTTGCGACCATCCTTGGCGGCATGGCCACCCTGATCGGCACACCGCCCAACATCATCATCGCGTCCATCCGCCAGGAATCTCTGGGCGAGCCCTTCAAGATGTTCGACTTCGCCCCCGTGGGCGCCATCACCGCCCTTGCCGGGTTGATCTTCGTCGCGCTTATCGGCTGGCGACTGATACCCGCGCGGGACGCAAAAACAGCGGGATCAACGCTCGAAAGCTATACAGACTACCTCGCCGAACTGACCGTTCCCGATGACAGCAAACACATCGGCAAACACCTCTGGGAACTTTACGGCGTCGCCGACAAAAACGACGTGGCCATCCTCGGACTGATCCGCGATGGCAAGCGGCGCTACGGCACCGCCAAGAACACGAAACTGCTCGCGCACGATGTGCTCGTGATGGAAGCCGCCCCCGAAGCACTGGACGAATTCCGGGCTGCGCTGAACCTGAATTTCGCGGACACCAAACGCGAAGAAATCCTCTCCGCTGCCTCGGACG
>CBFHGD010000057.1:0-13453 GCA_965655275.1 Octadecabacter sp.
CAGCGGAATCCAGTCGATCTGCGCTTTCATGATACCCGTCATCGCCCCGTGTCGTTCCGGTGAACACCAGACCATGCCGTCACTCCAGCTCACCAGATCGCGCAGTTCCTGCACCTTGGGGTGGTCGGCCTCTGTGTCATCGGGCAAGGGAAGGCCACTTGGGTTAAAGGTCTTTGTGTCTGCGCCAAACCGTTGCAATACCCGCGCGGCTTCTTCGGTCATGAGGCGGCTAAACGACTGTTGGCGCAATGACCCGTATAGCAACAAGATACGCGGCGCATGCGCGGGCTGGTCTGGCGCGAACAACCGCGCCATATCAATCGCCGCAAAATGCTCATCTTCAATGTTGGGCGTGTCGCTCATGGGGGGTGTCCTTCTACATCCTGCTTGGGTCTGCGCGCGCTCGGGCAAGCCTAATTCTCAATCGGTTCAATCAGTTGCGGGCCCTGCGCCCTGTTTGAATTCACCGCCGTATCGACGCGGTGAAACGCCAGCGTGTCCTCCTCGGGGGCGTGCATCAACGTTGCCGCCCCGTGGCCGCCCTCGCCCAGCCATAACGCCCAGTCGTTCCGTTCGACAACCACGGGAATGCGGTGGTGAATCCGGCTCATGGCCGTGTTCGCCGCCGTGGTCACAATCGCCGCCGTCGCGCCCAGATCGCCCCAATCCTGCCAGATCGCGGCAAACACCAACGGCGCGCCGTCCGCGCGCGTCACGAACCACGGCAGTTTGCTGCCGTCCTCGGGGCGTTCCCATTCGTAAAATCCCGCAGCGGGAATCAGACACCGCCTTTCGCGGCACGCCGCCTTGAACGCGGGCTTCTCGGCAATGGTTTCGGCGCGCGCGTTAATCAGCAACGGCCCACCGTTCGCCTTTTTGTACCAATGGGGCACAAACCCCCATCGCATGCTGCGATACTGCCGCCCGCCTGCGTCCGCCGTAACCGCCGCCACCTGCACGCTCGGGCAGACGTTGTAGTTCGGCACTTCAGGCAAATCATTGCCCGGTCGCGCGCTAAACATCTGTGCCATCGCATCATGGGGCAACGTTAAAGCCATTCGTCCACACATGCGGTTACCTTGCCGCATGAAACTGCACGGGCGCAACACCCACCGCGCGCCCGCTTTACCAACCCTTCATCCGCCGCAGGCATCCTCACATGTGGTTAACCCGCAGGCCCATCCGCCTGCGCCATGGATATTCTCGCGGCAGCCGGCCCCACAGACCACCCCCGCCCTCACGGGCAGATCGGGTGCAGGGGCGGGTCCATTTGCAAACTGACCCTGACGGTCTGACACCCGTCACGGCCTACCCCGCTCTCTCTTGGGCAACCCGCTGCTTGCTCCCTCTGGGCGCATACAACCCAAACCCGACCCCACCACGAAAAAACCCCGCCGCACCTGCGCGCGACGGGGTCCAAAAACGTGTTCAAACACGTTTATTTCATCATGATACGGCCATCCGTGTAAGGCTCGTATGCCCCGTCCGCCGCAAGGTACTCTGCCACCACATCGGCCACGTCCGGCCCGAAGTCATAGGCGTTTTCAGCGTCGCGCAACATCGAGAATCCGTCACCGCCATTACGCACGAAGTTGTTGGACACAGCCCCGTAGGTCTTTGCCATATCCAGCGGCTCGCCCCCGATCATGACATCGGAAATGCGGCTGCCCGGCTCCTGGCTCACGTCGACCGTCATCGTCATGCCCGCAATCTGCAAGAACCGCCCGGCCCCGTCAGCATGCTCGCTGGCCCCGTTTTCCAGCGCCTCATAAAGCGTCTCGCCGCTGATCTGGAACGTGGACAACGTGTTCTGGAACGGCAGCACCGTCAGCACCTCGCCCATCGTCACCTCACCCGCATCGATATCCGCACGAATACCGCCCGAGTTCATCAACGCCACGTCGACGCCCTGCTCGGCGACCCGTGCCAGCATCGCATCGGCAATCAGGTTGCCCATGGAACATTCCATCGCACGACACACAGCCCGGTCACCAACCAGCACGTCGGCGGCCTCGGCGACCACCTCGTTGCGAATCTCTTCCAGTGGCACGGCCAGCTCTGCAATCCGCTCCTTGGCGGCGGCATCCTCGGCCACGTTGCTATCAATCAACAGCGGCGCGCCAGAGGCTTCGGTGATCACGCCCATGTCGTCAAACGTCACGTTCAACTCGCCAAGGAATTTGCCGTAGGCATAGGCCTGCACGATCGCCGTATCCCCGATCATCGTCGGATAAGGGCCCGCCGCATCTTCGTCGTCCGAATACAGGAAGGTGTTGGTGTGTCCACCCACGATCACGTCCACGCCGGTCGTGGCTTCGGCCACTGCGATGTCAACGTTATAGCCCGAGTGTGACAGCACGATAATCTTGTTCACGCCTTCCTCGGTCAACCGGTCCACTTCGGCCTGCACCGCGTCAGCGGGCGGCGTGAAGATCACGTTGGGGCCGGGGCTTGCCAGCTCGTCGGTGTTTTGTGGCGTCAGGCCGATCAGGCCGATGCGCTCACCGCCGCGCTCGATGATCGTGGATTTCTGGATCGCGTCGTTCAGCAACGGCTCACCGGAAATATCGGCATTGGACATCAGCACCGGGAACGTCAGCGTGTCGACAAACCCGCGCAACACCTCTGGCCCGTCGTCAAACTCGTGGTTGCCCACGGTCATGCCGTCATAGCCAAGCTGGTTCATGAACTCGGCTGCCATCGCGCCTTTGTAATACGTATAAAACAGCGTGCCCTGAAACTGGTCGCCGCCATCCACCAGGATCGAATTGTTGGTGCGCGCCCGCGCCTCGGCCACCGCCGTGATCAGACGTGCCGTGCCACCAAAACACTCACCTGCGTCGTTGTCCTCTGCCGAACAGCCGGAATCGTATTTGCTGATCGGTTCAAACCGCGCGTGGAAATCGTTGGTGTGCAAAATCGTCAGCGTGTAATCCGCCGCCGCCATCCCCGCGATCATCGTGAACGCGGCGGACGTGGAAAGAAGTCGTGCAAGCATGTGAGCCCCCATTGGTGTCAGTTTGGTTTCCATCTGGTCACAGCTTGGGTCGAGTCGGGTCACAGAGTCAAAGACTTGCGACACCGATGGCGTAACGTTGCATTGGCTCAGCCCGATTGTTGGGCAAACAGCAACCCCTTGGCACAGCGCTCGACCGACCAGGGGCGGGCGTCCCCCGCAAGGGTCGCGCGAAACGCCGCCAGATTCGACGTCGCGTCAGCCAATACCAACCATCCGTGCGGCGCGACAGCGTCGATCAAAGTCCGAAACGTCGCCACCCGTGGATCGGGATCAAGCATATGCAGCGTGCGATCGATCAGCATCACATCGAACAGACCATCGGGCACATACGTCGTGATATCCGCGACATCTCCGGTGATGCTCAGCCCCTCGACCTGCGCCTCAGCGCACATCGCCGCGACCCCGCTGGGCGACACGTCAACACCGGTCACATCATGACCAGCCCGCGCCAGTGGCAGTGCATCACGCCCCTGCCCGCAGCCGACATCCAGTATCCGCGCAGCTTTCGGCGCGACCCCGGCCATGAAATCAGCAATGGACTTGGTTTGCGCGCCCAACGCATGGGCCTCACGCGCGTAAAGCTTCTCGTAATCATACCCCATGACCCACCCTACCACGCAAAACCATCGCGGCAAATCGCCCGCTGCCTTGACGCGACCCCCACAGAATGGAAAGTGACGCCCATGCATATTTACAAAATTCTCACAGCCGACCAATGGGTCACACTCGATGAAACAGGCACCTTTGCGGGCGCGCCGGTTGATCTGGCAGATGGCCATATCCACACCTCGACCGATGCACAGGCCCAGGAAACCGCAGACAAGCATTTCGCGGGGGCCAGGGGGCTGATGCTCGTCGCGCTGGACAGCACAACATACGGCAATGATCTGGTCTGGGAAGTCTCGCGCGGCGGCGCAAAGTTCCCCCATATCTACAACCGCCCCCTTTTGCGCACCGACGTGCTCTGGGCCCGCCCCATGCCACTGGTAAACGGCCGCCACGTGCTGGACTTCTCGTGAGACTGCTCGAATCCATCGGGCTGCGCGCCCTGCGCGGGTTTGATCCTGAAACGGCGCACGGGTTGGCGCTCAAGGCGCTCAACACAGGGCTTGGCCCCCGCTCTGGCCCCGTCACCTCGCCGCGCTTGCGCACGACCCTCGCCGGCCTCGACCTGCCCAATCCTGTCGGCCTCGCGGCCGGGTTTGACAAGAACGCCGAGAGCCTCGCCGCCCTCGGACGCACCGGTTTCGGGTTTCTCGAGGTCGGGGCCGCGACCCCCCTGCCACAAACGGGAAACCCCCGCCCCCGCCTGTTCCGCCTGACGGACGACCAGGCGGCGATCAACCGGTTCGGGTTCAACAACCAAGGCATGGAGCCCATCGCCAAACGGCTCGCCACGCGCCCCACCGGGCGTATCGTGGGGCTGAACCTTGGCGCCAACAAAACCAGCGTAAACCGCGCAGCCGACTTCGCATCGGTGCTGGCCCATTGCGGCGCCCACGTGGATTTCGCGACCGTCAACGTCTCCTCCCCCAACACCGAAAAGCTGCGTGATCTGCAAGGCAAAGACGCGCTCGCCGCGCTGCTGGGCGGGGTCATGGCGGCAAACCACGCGGCGATCCCAGTGTTCCTTAAAATCGCGCCCGATCTGGACGACACTGAAATCGCGGACGTGGCCGAGGTTGCCGCGGCGTCCGGCCTGTCCGCCATCATCGCCACCAACACCACCCTGTCGCGGGACGGGTTGATGAGTTCACATAGAAACGAAGCAGGCGGACTGTCCGGCCAGCCGTTGTTTGCGCGATCCACCCGTGTTTTGGCCAAACTTTCAACCCTCACCGACCTGCCGCTGATCGGGGTTGGCGGGGTCGGGTCTGCGCAACAGGCCTACGCCAAGATCCGCGCGGGCGCGTCTGCCGTGCAGCTGTATACCGCGCTGGTCTACGGCGGTATTTCACTGGCCGGCGACATCGCGCAGGGCCTTGACGACTTGCTGGCCCGCGACGGTTTTTCGAACGTCGCCGACGCGGTCGGCACTGGCAAGGAAGACTGGCTATGATGCGCACGCAAATGACAATCTGGCACAACCCGCGCTGCTCCAAATCGCGCCAGACGCTGGCGCTGCTGCATGAACACGGCCATCACCCTGCCGTGCGGCTTTACCTTCAGGACGCGCCCGCCGAGGCCGAAATTATCGCCGTACGCAACGCGCTTGGCGTGACCGCAGATGCGATGATCCGGAAAGGCGAAAAGCTGTTTCGCGATTTGGGTCTTGGCACGGCAAGCGAGGCGGATTTGATCGCCGCCATGCACGCCCACCCGATCCTGATCGAACGGCCCGTTCTGCTGCATGGCGGCAAGGCCGCGATCGGGCGGCCACCCGAGGCGGTCCTGGCGATCGTGTAGCGGTATTTAGGAGCCAGAGAAGGGGTTAAGCGGGCACACTGCGTTCCAGCGCAGGGTATTTCCACGCCAATGTTGCGCCGCGCGCCACGAAGCTGATCAGCAGCGCAATCCAGAGCCCGTGATTGGCCGCCAGCGGCATCAGCACAAGGGCGGTGACGAAATAAAGGGCGGCCGAGATCACCATCATATTGCGCATATCGCGTGTTTGGGTCGCACCAATGAAAATGCCGTCCAGCATGAAAGGCGCGGCCGAAATCAGCGGCGTCAGCGCCATGTAAATCAAATAGCCGCGCGCGGCGGCGCGCACGTCGGGCGCGGTTGTCATGATATCGATGATGACGCCGCCTATTAGCCCGAACATCAACGCCAAAGCCGCGCCCGTCCCGAAGCACCACTGTGACACCATAAGGGCGGCACGCCGGAACGCCGCGCGGTTTTTCGCGCCCTTTGCCTGCCCCACCAGGGATTCAGCGGCAAAGGCGAACCCGTCCATCGCGTAGGCGGTCACGGACAGGAACTGGAGCAAGATATGGTTGGCCGCCAGCCGCGTATCCCCGTAGCGCGCGCCGAAAAACAGGAACGACATGAAGATGGCTTGCAGCAGCAGGGATCGCACAAGGATGTCGGCATTGACTGACGCAAACCGTTTCAGCTTGGCCACGTCAAACAGATGCGCGCGATCCGTCCACGGAGCAGCGGCAAAGGCAGCGCGGCAATACCACAGGCCCAGCCCGCAGCCCGACAGCTCGGCAATCACAGTGGCAATGGCGACGCCCTGCACACCCCAGCCAAAGCCCAGCACAAACACCAGATCCAGCCCGATGTTGGTGCCGTTCATCACCAGCTGGATCACCAGAATATCGCGCGTGCGTTCCGCCGCGACCAGCCAGCCGGTGATCGCGTAGGTGGCAATCAGCGCTGGGGCGGACCACACGCGAATTCCCATGTAACTGCGCGCCAGCGCTTCGACCTCGTCGCTGGCCGGTGACAGCCAGAACCCCAAACCGAACAACGGGCGTTGCAACACGATGATCGCCAAACCGCCCAGCGCCGCGATCCCCAGTGCGCGGATCGCAATGGCGGCGTTTTCCGCGCTGTCGCCCGCGCCGATGGCTTGCGCGGCAAAGCCCGTCGTGCCCATCCGCAGAAACCCGAAGATCCAGTAGAGCGCTGTCAGAATGATCGCGCCGATGCCGACCGCGCCGATGGGCGCAGCCTCGCCCAGCTGTCCGATGACGCCGGTGTCCACCAGCCCGAGGATCGGGACGGTGATGTTGGCCAACACCACCGGCACCGCGATATGCAGGATGCGGCGATGGGTCAGCGCAAGATCAGCCACGCGTTTGTGGCATCAGGAAATGCCCCGTGGCCTGCGCAAACAGACGCGCGCGGTTGTCCTGCCACGCCTCCACATGCACGCTGGCATAGCGGCGTCCGGACCGGTTGATGGTAGCGCGCGCATAGGCGTCGCGCGGTAGGCCGGAGCGCAGGTAATCCACGGTAAAATCGATCGTCTTGGGCAGCCGCAGACCCGCAGGTTTGCCGCCCGCCTGTGGCGTGACGTCTTCGCCCGCTTCCATGCGATCCCACATCATTGCCCAGCTGAGTTCGACGATCGCGGTGGTTTCCAGAAAGGCCGCCGTCGCGCCGCCATGCAGGGCGTGCAGCATCGGATTGCCCACCAGCATATCCTGATAGGGCATAACGCCGGTCAGCTCGTCGCCGCGCCGGTCAAACTTGAACCCCATGAACTGGATATAGGGCACGCCTTCCAACAGGGATTGCAACGCGGCGTCGCGGCGTTGTTTGACCACCTGAACGGGTTCATGGCGCTTCATGCCTTCCCCTCCGACTTTTCGGTTTGGATGGTAAACGCGCCCGCAGCCGTAGCAACGGGGCGGTGCGTATCCTCATCCATCGCCGTGGCCCGCACGAACGCGACCGAGCGTGTCACGTGGTAACATTCAGCGCGCGCCGTGATCGTCTGGCCGGGCGTGGCGGGGCGCATATAATCAATCCGCAAGTCCAGCGTTGCGGTGCCGATGGGCAGGCTTTCATGTACCATCACAGCCGCCCCGGCGCAGGTATCAAGCAACGCGGACACCGCGCCGCCATGGATCACCCCGGTTTCGGGGTCCCCCACCAGACGGTCGTCATAGGGCATGGTGATGGTGGCATGTCCCTCGCCGATCCCGGTCAGTTTCATACCGAGGGCGCGGGAATGGGGAATCGCTTCGATGAATTGCGTGGCGATTTTGGTTTGGCGTTCGCTGGTCATGCCCCCGTTGAACCCCGACAGCGCCGCGCGCACAAGGGTGAAATCACGTCCCCCAGCGCAACGTTGCCCCGACGCGCGGACAAGCGTAGACTTATAACCAAGTAAGGGAGACCCCTAAATGTCTGAACCGCGGCTGAGCTTTAAAGAAATGTGTGCCAAGTTCGATGTGACCCCGCGCACGTTGCGCTATTACGAATATATTGAACTGCTATCGCCCGAACGCGTCGGGCGGTCGCGGTTCTACGGTGCCAAGGAACTGGCGCGCATGACGTTGATCCTGCGCGGGCGCAAGTTTGGCTTCCCCCTCGAAGATATCCGCCAATGGCTGATGATCTACGAGCACGAGGGCACGAAAGCCCAGATGCAAGCGTGGCTGGAACTGGCCGACAAGCAACTGGACGAACTGGCAGAACAGCGCCAACAGCTTGACGACACGATGAGCGAGCTGAAGGCGCTGCGCGATGAAACGGCCAAGACGCTGGGTTAGCGCACCGGGCTTGAAATACACCGGAACACCGGACCACTAAGCGTAAGGTTGCGCGATCCAGCTCAGGCAATTCACCCGGAAGATGAATCGCTCGGGACGGGTGCTTTCACCCCGAAAACCCAATAAAACAAGAGTTGCGGGGAAAACCTCGGCGTTCTTCCCTCTTATAAAGTTGCGCGAAAACCTTCAATTTCTTTCCTGACCTTTCGTCAACTCCGTTTTGACGCGGCGTTACGTTTACGTTCGCGTCACCATTGCTTGTAAGGTGACATGAATCGCCTCAAGTGCCTTCCACCCAAACCGCTTTGAGGAAAATGACAATGACGGACCAAACCATGACCATCCGCCAGATGTGCGAAAAATTTGACGTGACCCCGCGCACTTTGCGGTTTTACGAAACCAAGGAACTGCTGTTCCCGTTGCGTGAAGGCCAGAAACGGCTTTACGGCAAGCGCGACCGCGCCCGCCTGAAACTGATCCTGCGCGGCAAACGCTTCGGCTTCTCGCTCGAAGAAATTCGCCAGCTGCTGGACCTTTATTACATGGACGACACGCAGGAAACGCAGCTTCGCGAGACCCTTGTGCTCGCCCAAAAGCATCTCGCGGATATGCAGACGCAACGCACCGAACTCGACGAAGCCATCGCTGAACTGAAAGCCCAGATGGACTGGGGCACTGCGCGCTTGGCAAAACTTGAACCCTCACAGGCGCTGGCTGGTTAAGCCGCGCCCGAACAACATGCAAAGAGGCCCATATGCCCATCTACAACGCCCCCATCAAAGACATGCAGTTCCTGCTTCACGACATGCTGAAGGTGTCCACCCTCGACATCCCCGGTTACGACGATCTGGATCGCGACTTTACGGGGGCCGTGCTGGAAGAAGCCGGCAAGGTGGCGCGCGATGTGCTGTTGCCGCTCAACGCGGTGGGCGACACCGAAGGCTGCGTGCTTGAAAACGGCGTGGTGCGCACCCCGACGGGCTTCAAGGATGCGTTCAAGGCCATGAAAGACGGCGGCTGGACGGCGATGGATTGCGATCCGGAGTATGGCGGCCAGGGGCTACCCTACATTATGCATACCGCGGCGCAGGAAACGCTGGTGAGCGCGAACATGGCGTTCCAGATGTATCAGGGCCTCACCCACGGAGCCTATTCCGCGATCTACATTCACGGCAGTGACGACCAAAAACAGATGTATCTGCCCAAAATGACGACCTGTGAATGGACCGGCACCATGAACCTGACGGAACCGCATTGCGGCACCGACCTCGGGCTGATGCGCACCAAGGCCGAACCGCAAGACGACGGCAGCTACGCGGTGACGGGGCAGAAGATTTTCATCTCTGCCGGTGATCACGACATGGCCGACAACATCATCCACCTTGTGCTGGCGAAAATTCCCGGCGGGCCGGAGGGCATCAAAGGCGTATCGATGTTCATCGTGCCGAAGGTCTTGGTGAACGAAGACGGCAGCCTAGGTGATCGCAACGGCGTCACGGTCGGCAAGATCGAAGAAAAGATGGGCATCCACGGCAACGCCACCTGCGTGATGAACTATGATGGCGCCAAAGGCTTCCTGATCGGCGAGATGCACAAAGGCATGCGGGCGATGTTCACCATGATGAACGAAGCGCGCATGGGGGTTGGTCTGCAAGGGTACGCCCAAGCCGAGATCGCCTATCAGAACGCCGTGGAGTACGCCAACGACCGCCTTCAAGGGCGCGCGGTGACAGGGGATCAAAACCCCGACGGCCCCGCCGATCCGCTGATGGTGCACCCCGATATCCGCCGCAACCTGATGGACCAGAAGTCTTTCGTGGAAGGCGCACGCGCGCTGACGTTCTGGGGTTCGTCCCTCATGGATCGCGCCCACAAGACCGGTGACGACGCCGCCGAGGGCCTGATTTCGCTGATGACCCCCGTGATCAAGGGCTTCCTGACCGACAAGGGGTTCGACAACGCGGTTGCAGCACAGCAGGTCTGGGGTGGGCACGGCTACATCGAAGACGCCGGCATGTCGCAATATGCCCGCGACGCGCGCATCGCCATGATCTATGAGGGCGCAAACGGCGTTCAGGCGCTTGACCTTGTCGGCCGCAAGCTGGCGCAGGACGGCGGCAAACACGTCATGGCGTTCTTCGAGATGGTCAAGACGTTCTGCGCCGAAAACAAAGGCGATGACGCCTACGAAAAAGACTTCCTCGAACCACTGAAAGCCGCATCCAAGGACCTGCAAGCGGCGGGCATGTATTTCATGCAAAACGGCATGAAAAACCCCAACAACGCGCTCGCCGGGTCCTATGACTTCATGCACATGATGGGCCATGTCTGTTTCGGGTTGATGTGGGCGCGCATGGCGAAAGCGTCGATGGACCAGCTGACCAATGGCGCCGGCGACACCGCGTTCTACGAGACGAAAATCGCCACGGGGCGCTATTACATGACGCGCCAATTGCCGGCCACCGCGCTGCACCTTGCGCGGATCAACAGCGGCGGCGACACGGTGATGGCGCTGGACGCTGCAAACTTCTAAGTTTTCGGGTGCGGGGTTAAATCCGCACCTGATCGTTCTTATCTTGGAGGTCACATGCCTAAACGCTTCCGCCTCACCCGCCGCTTTCCCGTCGCCATGACAGAAGACGGCTACCGCCGCCTCAAACGGCTGGCCAAAGATGCTGGCCTGGACGAAGGCGAGGCCCTGTCGTTCCTGTTTGAAAACTTCGACAGTGTGATTGACGAAGACACGTTCGGGCACCGCTTGCGGATCTTCAATTCCGAACTGGAGGCACGCAAGAAATGATGGTGGGGAACCGGGTTGAGCGGCCCTGCGGGGCGAGTTTATCGGGCCAGATGAAACCGGGATCCGCACCCATTGACGAGCGTTCTCCATTTCAGGAGCGCATCACGACAAGAGGGCTTCACCTGGCACATGGCTCGGCTCTCCAGCCTGCCATGCCCGTCTGTCGTGACCCATTAACCTTAACCGGTCGTTAAAGCGGAACATGATCTGCTTCATCTGGCCAAATAAACTCAAATCCAGCGCCAGCCATACGGCGCATCCCTTGGGAGGAGCACACCATGATCATACTGCATTGTTTTGGCGAAAGCGGGAACGCGTATAAGGCCGCGCTGACCTTGGAATTGAGCGAGGCCGAGTGGGAGCCGGTGTTTGTTGATTTCTTCAACGGGGCGTCGCGCGATCCGGCGTTTCGCGCGCTCAACGTCATGGGCGAAGTGCCGGTGATGGAGGATGGTGATCTCGTGTTGACGCAATCGGGCGTCATTCAGGATTATGTCTCATCGAAAACCGGTAAGCTGGGCGGGCGGTCGGCGGCCGAGCGACGCGACATTCTGCGCTGGATGTTTTTTGACAACCACAAGGTCAGTGGCATTGCGGGCCCGCTGCGGTTCAACACCAACTTCCTGCCAGAGGAAAAGCGCAGCGCAGAGGTAAACGCGTTCTTGCTGATGCGGTTGAAATCCGCCCTGAAGGTGATGGACACCCAATTGAGCGAGACGCCCTACCTGACCGGTGACGCGTTGACGATCGCCGACATCGCCTGCGCTGGCTATCTGTTTTACCCGGAACCCTACGGGTTTGACCGCGCCGAGTTCCCCCATATCGATGCCTGGATGTCGCGCATCGAGGGCACCCCCGGATTCAAATACCCTTATGATCTTATGCCACGAAATGATGCGGCCAGCCCTGCTGAGCGCACCTGAAGGAGACAACATGACTGACGCATATATTTACGACGCGATCCGCACGCCGCGCGGTAAGGGCCGCACGGACGGTGCTTTGCACGAGGTGACCTCTGTTAAGCTCTCGGCCGGGGTACTCAACGCCCTGAAGGAGCGCAACGATCTGACCGGCCACGCCGTTGAAGACGTGATTTGGGGCAATGTCACCCAGGTGAAGGAACAGGGCGGCTGCCTTGCGCGCACCGCTGTTTTGGCGTCCGACCTTGACCAGTCCATCCCCGGGCTCGCGATCAACCGTTTTTGTGCGTCCGGCATGGAAGCGGTGAATCTGGCGGCCAACCAGGTGCGCGGCGGCGCGGGTGAGGCTTATATCGCCGGCGGCGTGGAAATGATGGGGCGCGTGCCCATGGGCAGCGACGGCGCGGCGATTGCCGTGGACCCGAGCATTGCGATGGACACCTATTTCGTGCCGCAAGGCATTTCAGCAGATATTATCGCGACCGAATACGGGTTTAGCCGTGACGACGCCGACAATCTGGCCGTCGAAAGCCAGCGCCGCGCGAAGGCCGCGTGGGACGACAACCGTTTCGCCAAATCCATCGTGCCTGTCAAAGACCAGAACGGGCTGACCATTCTGGATCATGATGAATACATGCGCCCGCAGACCGACATGCAAAGCCTTGGCGCGCTGAACGCCGCGTTTCAGGCGATGGGCGAGGTCATGCCCGGTTTCGACAAGATCGCGATGATGAAATACCCGCACCTCGAGCGGATCAACCACATCCACACCGCGGGCAATTCATCGGGCATTGTGGACGGGGCGGCCGGCGTTTTGATCGGCTCCAAGGCGTTCGGCGACAAGAACGGGCTAAAACCGCGCGCGCGTATTCGCCAGACCGCCAAGATCGGCACGGATCCCACCATCATGTTGACCGGTCCGGTTCCGGTAACAGAAAAGATCCTTGCCGATAGTGGCATGTCCATTGGTGATATTGATCTGTTCGAGGTGAACGAAGCGTTCTCCTCCGTGGTGTTGCGGTTCATGCAGGCGTTCGGCGTGGACCCGGGCGTGGTCAACGTCAACGGCGGCTCCATCGCCATGGGTC
This sequence comes from Octadecabacter sp., assembly GCA_965655275.1. GTDB lineage: Bacteria > Pseudomonadota > Alphaproteobacteria > Rhodobacterales > Rhodobacteraceae > Octadecabacter. The sequence continues at coordinate 12,999 of CBFHGD010000057.1, forward strand.
ACCCGCTCGGGGCGACGGGCGCGATCATCATCGGCACCCTGCTGGACGAGTTGGAGCGCGCCGACAAAGAGGTCGGCCTTGCCACCTTGTGCATCGCATCCGGCATGGGTGCGGCGACCATCATTGAACGCGTGTAAGGAGCATCGACATGACTGATTTTACAATGAAAACCGATGCGGACGGCGTCGCGGTAATTACATGGGACGTTCAGGGCAAATCCATGAACGTGCTGAGCCTTGAAGGCTGGGACGAGCTGGATGCCTGTGTCGACAAGGCGCTGGCGGATGACGCCGTGAAGGGCATCGTCATCACCTCCGGCAAGGACACGTTTGCGGGGGGCATGGACCTTAACATCATCGCGAAGATGAAGGCGAGCGCGGGCGATAATCCCGCAAAAGGTCTGATGGACGGTTTGATGAAATCCCACGCCATCCTGCGCAAGATCGAACGCGCGG
>CBFHGD010000058.1:0-13319 GCA_965655275.1 Octadecabacter sp.
CGATGTAAACTTCAAGCCGCTCCCCGGCGTTGTCCCCCGTCGTCGGGGTTGCAACGTCAAGGCGGATTGGCCCGATGCCTGTTTGGTAGCGTACACCAAGACCTGCGCCCGCGTGCCAGTCACCGTTCTCGAACGGCACATCCTCCGCGCCAATAAAGCCTGTGTCGTAAAACCCCACGACGCCGATAGTCTCCGTCACATCCACCCGCGCTTCAAGCTGGGCGCCGAAAAAGGCGGTGCCGCCGATGCTGTTGCCGCCACCCAAATCAACCGCGAGTGATTGGTAGGCTTGCCCGCGTACCGTCCCACCGCCGCCCGAAAAGAACAGCATGCTGGATGGAATATTGCCCGCATCTGCGCCCAAAATGGACCCGACCTGCCCGCGAAAGGCCAGCGTCACCTGATCGTCAGCGCCAAAGCTTTGATACACCCGACCATCGCCCAATATGCGCACTCCGCTGTCGGTTCCGTTGAAACCGGCAAATGGCGTGATGTCGAGCGTGGCGAAATAACCGCGGTTGGGGTCGAAGGCGTCATCGCGCCGGTCAATCGAGCCCGCAAGTGGCAGCGACGCGAGCAGGTAATCCCGTTTGCCCAAATCATTGGTGAACGTGCCTGCCTCGACACCGACGCCATATTCGAGAACCACATCGTCGATCAGGCGGCGGATGATGCCGGCTTCGGTGCTGAAATCACGCTGGAAAAACGCCGGCTCGTCCAGTTGTTCAATCTTTGCCTGCAGGTAAAAGTCTGTGTCCTGACGGAACGTCGCAGGGCGCAGGAACGCCGCGCCAAGGCTATAATCGATGCCGGCGGTGCCACCGGACAGGCCGGTGATTTCGCCGTCCACGCGGAACCGTTCGGCCCCGCCCAGCAAATTGCGGTGCAGCCAGAACCCCGACAGCGTCAGCCCCGTCACGGACGAATATTCAATCCCGGCACCAATGCGGCGCGGTTCTTGTTCGACCACGGACAGGGTCAGCGGAAGGGTCGTGCCGTCGGCTGTATCGCTTTCGATGACGGTTGCGGAACTGAACGCACCGGTGCGGCGCAGGTTTTCCTCCGCGCGCTCGATCAGAGCGGGGTCGAATTTGCCGTCGGGAATTCCGGCAATTGCCAGAACGCGGTTGGTGCGCACGGCCTCATTGCCCTCCACCGCGATCCGCCCGAAGGTGAGTTCCGGCCCCGGGTCCATGCCAATGACGACGTCCAGTTCGCGATCCGGGTGGCGCGCCGTGATAGATTGCGAACTGCGCCGTGCGAGGGGGCGGCCTTCGTTGCGCCAGCCTGCAACGGCCGCCTGGGCCGCGTCGCCGATCACGTCCGATCGTGCCGTTTGCCCCGCAGCGAAGGCTTCAGGCAATTGTGTGCCCCCCGCAAGCGGCGCGATGTCGGCGCGCCCGAACGTAAAGCGGGGGCCTGGCGTTACGGACAGAACCACCGACCTGACAGTGCTGCGCGCCACCAGAGGGTCGATCTGCGACGCTTCGACTCCATCCACCTTGATGGAAATAGTGCCGCCGTAATAACCCTTTGAATACAGTCCTGTAAGCAAGCGACGGTAGTCGGCACGTGCGGCGGCAACGTAGTCTTGGGCTGCTGCATCTTCGGGCGTGAGGCTGAGCGTGAGGGAGGCGGCGCGCAGGGTTGTTTGCAGCCCTTCGCTTGCCGCGGGAGCGCTGAGGCGCACGTCTTGCGCAAAAGCGCCGAACGGTGCCAGCCACATACAGAACGCCAGAAATCTTGCTGCCTTGCGCATATCCGCCCGCGCCTTATTTTTTGTTAGGTCCCGTATACCGCACCCCCAAAGGGATTTAAACGTCAAAGCCCTCATAAGCGTTTCATTGCCCATCACTTTTTCTGGCATTGCATCCAGCGACAGGGCAGGGTGCGGACATGGGATATTTGATAGACAATCTGCAATACGCCAAGTGGTCGCCCACGATCTTTCGCCAAATGCGCGAGGGTGGGGTCGATGCGGTGCATGTTACCCTCGTTTATCATGAGAGTTTTCGCGAAATGGTGCATCAGCTAGAGGCGTGGAACCACTGGTTTGAACAGTTTCCCGACCTGATTATGCGAGGCACCTGTGCGGGTGATGTGAAAACCGCCCGCGCCACACAGCGCACGGCCATCTTTTTCGGGTTCCAGAACCCGAGCCCCATCGAAGACGATATCGGGTTGATCGAAGTCGTCCATCAGCTGGGTGTGCGGTTCATGCAGCTGACCTATAATAATCAATCGCTTCTGGCGACGGGCTGTTATGAGGCCGACGACACGGGGCTGACGCGGTTCGGCCGTCAGGCCGTTGCGGAAATGAACCGTGTTGGGCTGGTCATAGACATGAGCCATTCCGGGGACCGCTCAACGCTGGAGGCGATAGACGCGTCGTCGCGACCCATCGCGATCACCCATGCCAACCCCAGCTGGTGGCACCCCGCACGGCGCAATTTTGATGATAACGTGTTGAAACCCCTGGTCGCGCGCGGTGGCATGTTGGGCTTTTCCGTTTATCCGCATCACCTGAAGGCTGGGTCTGCCTGCACTGTTGACGCGTTTTGCCAGATGGTTGCAGAGGCGGCGCAGCGGTATGGGAGCGAGCACCTCGGGATCGGGACGGATTTATGTCAGGACCAGCCCGACAGCGTCGTCGAATGGATGCGGGTCGGGCGCTGGTCCAAAGAGATGGATTACGGTGAAGGGTCTGCGGATGCCGCCGGCTTCCCGCCGATGCCGACCTGGTTTGGTGATAATCGTGATTTTGGGAACATCCGCGCGGGGCTTGAGGCTGTCGGCATGAGCGCCAGCGAGGTCGACGGGATCATGGGGGATAACTGGTTCCGGTTTTATGACGAGAGCTTTGGTCCTGAGGGGTGAGAGGCCTGAAATGGCGTGTTTGGTGCGCGCTCGGGAGGGGGCCAGCCCCCCGCCGCAAGCGACGCCCCCCGGAGTTTTTTGGCCAGATGAAGATGGATTCTTCTTTGATGCGCGTAAGTCGTCTGGCAGGGTAAGCGCATGCTAGACCGTCCCGCAGTACCGCCCCAGATGCCATTGCGCCCACCCGGTGAGGTGATGCGATTGCGCCGGATGGGGGCCGGATTTCCGACGCGGTTGTCGTTCTTGCGGGTGCTGCTGCGCCGGTTGGCGGCAGAGCGCGCGCAGGTCAGCCGGCCGGTCTGGGCGATTGATGCGAACGGGTTCGGCCACGCGGTGTATTCGGTTGGGTTGGGCGGGCATGTATATTCGCTCGTTGCGATCAGCACGGATTTGCCGGCAGACCAGCGCACGGATCGCGTGATCGCGACGGCGTGGGACACCAGTTATGTGTTGTATGACGGGGTGCCGGATGCGCGCGAGATTGCACGCATCGTTGCCAGTGCGCCCCGTCAGGAAGCGGCGCGGTTCACCGAGCGCGATCTGGTGTTGAGCCGTGCAAACAAATCGGTTCGCCTGTTCGATCATGTGGTCGCCCGGCTGCGTTCGGGCGGGCAACCCGACGCTGAATTGGTGAAATCCACAGGGTATTTGATGCGCACAACGGCCGTCTATGGCAACGGAAAGTTTGGTATCGCCGATCGGGGCGTCATCGCCGGTCGGCCCGGTTTGGGTGGCCCGTTTATGGCCGAAATGCTGACGGTCTGGCTGATCCGTGGGTTCACCCACGATCTGGTCGAACATATGGGCGGCGCGCCATTGGACGTTGGGCTGAAGCGGCATTTGGGTATTGGCAACTCTACCGGATTGGGGATGGCGCCTTTCTTGGTGTCGCATCCCATGCTGTTGCACGCTTGGATGAATGCGCGCGAAACGGCTTTGGCGCGTGTGCGCGCGGTTGAGGCGTTGGAGATGGCGCAGATCAAGGCGATTTATGATCTGGTCGCGCGGGCCGCGCAGCATTTGGCAGAATGGCAGGTTGCTGACGAGATGGCACAAGCGCGCATTGACATATTGCGCGCCGAGTGGCCGCAAATCGCAGCCTTGATGACGCCGGATGTGATGGCAGGTGTGAACCCGTTGGACCGGGTTTGGCAAGCGGCGGCGGGGTTTTCGGTAGACACACAGGAGTGTCTTGCGGCCTTGCTGATCGAGCCGTTCGGGGCGTTGGTGGATGATTTGGCCGAGGGCATGGCGACCGACAGCGTGCCCCGTCTGGACCCTGCGATGAGTTGCGCGACCTTGAGCAATCTGATCACGCGCGATTGGGCGTGGGCGATGGGGGATTACGCTGCGCCTGACGCCTGCCATCAGTTCTGGTATGTGTCGCAGGCCAAGGCGGAACCGCGATTGGGGCTGCGCGCGGTTGAGCCCGGTGCGGCGCTGGAAAGCCCGCTGGATATTGCGCGCCAGGTTGCGAAACTGGCAGCGGACCTGCCTGAAACCGGCACTGTGGCGGCGTTTCTGGCGCTCTATCCGCAGCACCGCGCAAGCGTGCGGCGGGTGCAAGCGATGGCGCAGGCGCAATACGGCGAGATTCGTGATAATCTGATCGGGCGCAATTGCCTGCCGATAGACATGTTGCGGTGCAAGCTGGCGTTTTTTGGTGCGGCGAAGTTTGATCCGAAATCGGATCGCTGGACGCGGATCACATTGTGTCAGGGCGCGCCGTTGCGCGACGAGCTGGACCGCTGCGACGGGTGGTGGTTGCCCACCTTTGCCGCGTGACAGCGCCTATGGAATTAACGGCAAACGAGATCGAGATGCTGGTGCTGAAGGCCGCGCGCGGTGGCGGAGTTGCGCTGGGCCACTCAGAAGATCTGAGCGCGGCGGCGGCGTTTCTGGACATGGACGCTCTTGCGGTTTGCCCGTGTTCGGGCGTGACGCCAGCGGCGATGGCGGTGCCTGTTGCGCTTGATCTGGTCGCGGCGGGCGCGGGCGCACAGACGGTGCAGGCTGAGCCTGCGGTTATTGCGGCCTATGTTGCCTGTGTGCAGGCGCGCAGCGGACGCACGCTGGTTTGGTCATCGACACCGACAGGTGCCGTGTTCGAGCGGTTTAAGGACAGGGCTCCGGATGTGGCGATGCCATTTGGCCGGCGGACCATACCCGTGACGCTGGTTAGGCATCTAACTGAAATGGCTGCGAAATTACTGGTGCCTGAAACCGACGCCTCACGCAAGACAGGGGCCGGTGCGGGATTGAATGACAACGACTAGGAAAACGGCGACTAGGAAAGCGGCGCATCGGGGTAGCCGACCCCGGCAAGATAGAGGCCTTGGGGCGGGCAAACCGGCCCGCAAGCGGCGCGGTCTTTCGCCTGCAACGCCTTTGCCACGTCATCTGGCGACCATGCACCTGCGCCGACACGTTCCAAGGTTCCCACGAAGCTGCGCACCTGGTTGTGCAGGAACGACCGCGCGCGGACGTGAAAACGGAATTCTTGCGCGCCATCACCGCGTTGGACAGGTTCAACGCGTAATTCATCCAGCGTGCGCAGGGGGCTATTTGCCTGGCAAATGGACGAACGGAAGGTGGTGAAGTCATGTCGTCCCAACAGGCGATCCGCCCCCGCCTGCATCGCATCACCATCCAGCGCGTGGCCAACTTGCCAGACCTTTCCGGCCTCTAACACCAAGGGCGCGCGGCGGCACACAAGGCGGAACACGTAGCGACGCTCGACAGCCGAAAACCGTGCGTGCCACTCATCAGCGACCTGCGCACAGGCCACGATAGCAACGGGCGCTGGTTTGAGGTGGTAATTCAGCGCCTCGGACAAACGAAACGGATCCCAGGCCTTGTCCATATCGCAATGGGCGACTTGCCCTGTTGCATGCACCCCCGCATCGGTTCGCCCTGCGGCTGCAATCGTGTGGTCGCGCGGTTCCAGTTTGGCCAGCGCTGCCTCGATCGCGCCCTGCACGGACGGGGTATCCTTTTGGCGCTGCCAGCCGCTGAACGGCTTTCCGTCGTATTCAATTTTCAGGGCGTAGCGGGGCATGAGGGCGGCTTAGGGCGCGGGAGCGGCGAAATCAATCCCTACACATCGCGCCGGCGTGCCTCTATCTTGGCGGTAACGAGTATTGAAAGGTATTGGGCGTGGTGATCACAACCCTTGCAGACGGGATCACGCGCAGTGTTGGCGCAGTGGCAGATACGTTGACGGCGCCGTTCAGCGAACCAGTGATCCGCCTTGGCGTCACGGGGCTGAGCCGCGCGGGAAAGACGGTGTTCATCACCTCGCTGGTGGCCAACATGTTGAACCGCGGGCGCATGCCGCAGTTTCAGGCGGCCGCGTCCGGCGCGATCCAGACGGCCTATTTGCAGCCACAACCGGACGATACAATTCCCCGGTTTGATTATGAAAACCACCTCGGTGCGCTGACGGCCAAGCAGCCTCATTGGCCCGAAGGGACCCGGCGCATTTCCGAGCTGCGTTTGTCGCTGAAGGTGCAGCCCACAGGTCTGCTCGGATCGTTCCAAGGGCCGCGCACCGTGCATATTGATATCGTGGATTATCCCGGCGAATGGCTTTTGGACCTGTCGTTGCTGGACAAGGATTTCGCCACATGGTCGGCCGAGGTTCTGGGCCGCATCGAGGGCCGCATCGAGGGGCGCGCGGGTGCAGACGGGTTTATGAGTGCGCTTGCCGCGAGCGGGCCATCAGACGGGTTTGAGGAACCGCATGCGCAGGCCTTGGCGGCCGCGTTTACCGACCATCTGACTGCGGCGCGCCGGGCGGGGTATTCGGATTGCACGCCGGGACGGTTCTTGTTGCCCGGCGACCTTGAAGGCTCGCCTGTTTTGACCTTCGCGCCTTTGCCGTTGGTGGATCGACCTGCGCGCAAGTCCCTTTGGCGCGAGTTCGAACGGCGCTACGAGAGCTATAAACGCCACGTCGTGCGGCCGTTCTTCCGCGACCATTTCGCCAAGATCGATCGCCAGATCGTGCTGGTTGATGTGCTGGGCGCGATCCACAACGGCCCGCAGGCGGTTGAGGATATGCGCCGCGCCATGGCGGATATTCTGGGCGCGTTTCGGCCGGGGCGGAACGCCTTTCTGACGAGGTTGTTTCAAGGGCGGCGCATCGACAAGATCCTGTTCGCCGCAACCAAGGCCGACCATCTGCACCACCAACAGCACCCGCAACTCACCGCGATCACCCAAGCATTGTTGCGGGACGCGCAGGACCGCGCGGAGTTTTCGGGCGCAACGACGCAAGCCATGTCGATCGCAGCGCTACGCACCACGGTGGAAGACACGCGCACCCACAACGGAGCTGAATTGGGCGTGGTGCGCGGGCAGCTCTTGGGCGCGGATAAAGAGGCCGCATTTTACCCCGGTGCCTTGCCAACCGATCCTGCGCATTTGCTTGGCCCCGCGCGGGCGGGGGCGGACAAGTGGCTCGATGCGGACTACGAAGTCATGAGCTTTGCGCCCGCGCCGCTGACGTTGAAACCTGGCGACGGGCCGCCGCACATCCGGCTTGACAAGGCGGCACAGTTCTTGCTGGGGGATAGGTTATGACCAACGGACCGGTGATGTTCGAGATCGAAAAGGACGCGACGCAAACGCCGGACACGGCCCCGCCCGTGCCCGAGATTGATGCTGCGGCGACGCCAGCCGCCATGCAACGCGTGGCGCAATTGGCTGCCGGCCGCCCGAACCGTCTGGCGCGCTGGTTCTGGGGGCTGTTGGTGTCCCTTGTCGGGTTTTTTGTCGGCGTCGCGGCGTGGGATTTTGTCACCGGGCTACTGGCGCGCTCGCCCGTCTTGGGCTGGATTGCCGTTGCGCTGACGGGGTTATTCTGCGTCGTGTTGCTTCTGATTACGCTGCGCGAAATGGCGGCCTTTGCGCGGTTGCGCCGTGTGGATCGTATTCAATCGGGCGCAGTCGAGGCGATGGCAGACGCCAACCTGACCCGCGCGCGCGAGGTCAGCGCACAGATTAACGCACTGTATCGCGGGCGGGATGACACCCGATGGGGGCGTGACGCGTTTGCCGAACGCCAGTCTGATGTGCTGGATGCGGACGGGCTATTGGGCCTCGCGGAAACCACGATCCTTGCACCACTGGATGCACGTGCCCGGCTTGAAGTCGAAGCCGCCGCGCGGCAGGTGGCGACGGTCACCGCCGTGGTGCCGCTGGCCTTGGCGGATGTTTTCACCGCGCTGACGGCCAATATGCGGATGATCCGGAGTATCGCCGAAATCTACGAAGGGCGCGCGGGCACCTTGGGCACGTGGCGGTTGACCAAACAGGTTCTGGCGCATCTGGTCGCCACGGGCGCTGTGGCGGTGGGTGATGATTTGATCAGCTCGATCGCAGGAGGCGGAGTGCTGTCCAAAGTGTCGCGCCGGTTCGGTGAGGGTGTGATCAACGGCGCGCTCACCGCGCGGGTGGGCGTCGCGGCAATGGAGGTGTGCCGCCCGCTGGCGTTCACCGCCGAGCGTAGACCATCTGTGACGTCGCTGGTGAAAAACAGCCTGACGGGGCTGTTTTCCAGAAGCTAGGGCCTATTGTTCGGCCAGATATGCGGTCAACACGTCTAACGCGGCCTGCAAATCCGTCTTGTGGATCATCTCTGTCACTGTGTGAATATAGCGCGTCCCGACCACGATACCGATGGCGCGTGCGCCTGCTGCCGCCTGCTGTGCTGCCGCGCCGTCCTGCCCGCCCGCGGCCAGCATGGTGCGTTGGTAGGGAATTTTGTTGGCAATCGCCAAGGCCTCGATTTCGCGCACCAGTGCTTTGTCCGCGATAAAGCTGCTGTCGCGCACATGAAGGCCAAACCCCTTGCCTTGCACGGTCGTTGCATCCTTGTCGGGCACGCCCGGCGTGTCACAGGCCAGCGTGGTGTCGATGCCGATGCCGATATCGGGTTTGATGGCATAAGATGACGTCCGCGCACCGCGCAACCCGACCTCCTCCTGCGTGGTGAACACCACGTGAATCTCCGCGCCGCGCCCCTTCTTGCCAAGCGCCTTCATCGTTTCGACGCCCAGCCAGCAAGCAATGCGGTTGTCCAGCGCCTTGGAGACGAACTTGTCGCCAATCTCGATGAACGGTTCGTCCATCACAACATAGTCGCCCACCTTAACCACGTCTTTCGTGGCCTCGCCCATGCCAAGGTCGACGAAAAATTCGCCCACCTCGGGCACCTTTTTGCGATCTTCGGCCGATGAAATATGGATTGGTTTTCCGCCGGGGTTCATCACGCCCTTGAAGTCGCCGCCATCCGTGCAGACAAGCACGCGGCGCGAAAACAGATTGCGCGGATCAAACCCGCCCACCGGCTGCAAGAACAGATAGCCCTTCTCGCTGATATGGCTGACCAGAAAGCCGATTTCGTCCATGTGGCACAGCAACATGATTTTGGGCGCGTCGGGTTCATCTGCATCGCGGCGACACAACAGCGACCCCATCGGGTCCACCGTAACCTCGTCAAACAGTCCTTCGATTTCACCCATGATCAGATCGCGCACGCGCTCCTCGTGGCCGGGCACGCCGGGGGTTTCGCACAGCTTGCGCAGCAGATCGGTGTTCATGGGAGGGTCCTTTCGAATTGGGTTTGAATGAATTCTGTCCGACCATGCGCGGGGGCGCAAGGGCCGCCAGAAAGGTTAACAAAGCGGTGATTTTTTTGGGTTATCCCCCGAAAATATGCCGCTTTGGCCGCTTATCCCCAAGAAAGTGCTTTACAGAAGGCCCCCTGAACCTCCACCATATCTAGTAGGGATCGCGGCTATGTACCCGATCTGTAGCGCAGAGCACCAGATTTGCACCGCTGCCACGGGCAATGATATGGACAGGAGAGCAGGCACATGGCACTCACCGAGCATTATGACATGGCGGACGACATTCACCCGATTGATCTGGTGGAACACATCGCAGAACACCACGCGTGGGAGTTCGACCGCATCCACGACGACCAGATCGCATTCGTGGTCGAGGGGCAGTGGCGCACCTATGCGATCACGCTGGCGTGGTCCGCGTTTGACCAGACCTTGCGCCTGATTTGCACATTCGAGATGGAGCCACCCGAGGACCGGATGCCAGCGCTGTATGAATGTCTGAATCGCACTAACGATATGTGCTGGGCCGGCGCGTTCACCTATTGGGCTGAACAGAAATTGATGGTGTATCGCTATGGTCTGGTGCTGGCGGGCGAACAGGTCGCCGGCCCCGAGCAGATCGACACGATGATCAACGCGGCCGTGCTGAGTGCGGAGCGGTTCTATCCTGCGTTCCAACTGGTCACATGGGCCGAGCGCACGCCAGAAGACGCATTGCAGGTCGCGATTACGGAAGCCTACGGGCGCGCCTAAGGCGCCGACAACACAGCTTGAACCCTCGCGGTGCGCGCCCTAACGTCGGGCGAACACAGCGGGGGTTTTTCATGTCCAAGGACCAAATCGAAACACGCGGCATGGTGTTGCTGGGTTGCGGCAAGATGGGCTCGGCGATGCTGGCTGGATGGCTGGCGGGTGGGTTGCCGGCGGCGTCGGTCTGGGTGCTGGACCCGCACCCGTCAGACTGGCTGCGCGCCACGGGTGTGCAAATCAACGAAGGTATGCCCGACGCGCCCGTAGTAGCGCTGATCGCTGTGAAACCACAAATGATGGGCGAGGCGTTGCCATCGATGCAGGCGCTGGGCAATGGCGACACGGTGTTCCTGTCTGTCGCTGCGGGCACTTCGATTGCATCGTTCGAGGCTGCGCTGGGCGCGCAAAGCCCGATCATCCGCGCCATGCCCAACACCCCCGCAGCAATCGGGCGCGGGATTACGGCGATTGTCGGAAATTCCCATACAACGCTTGCACATATGGACATGGCGCAGGCGTTGCTGACCGCAGTCGGTCAGGTCGTGCAGCTGGAGAGAGAGGAGCAGATGGACGCGGTCACCGCCGTGAGCGGGTCCGGCCCCGCCTATGTGTTTCACCTGATCGAAACACTGGCCGCGGCGGGCGAGGCCGAGGGGTTGGGGGCGGATCTGGCTATGGCTCTGGCCAAGGCAACGGTGGGCGGCGCGGGGCAACTGGCCGAAGACGCGTCCGAGGATCCCGGCCAGTTGCGCGTCAACGTGACATCGCCCAACGGCACAACACAAGCCGCGCTGGAGGTGCTGATGGACCCGCAGGACGGCTTTCCCGCGTTGCTGAAACGCGCAGTCAAAGCGGCGGCAGACCGGTCAAGGGAGTTGGGCAAATGAGCGATATTACATTCGATGATTTTATGAAGGTCGACATCCGCGTGGGCCGCGTGGTGCGCGCCGAGCCCTATCCGGAGGCCCGCAAACCGGCGATCAAGATGTGGGTGGATTTCGGCCCCGGGATAGGTGAGCGCAAGACGTCTGCCCAGATTAGCGACCATTACACGCCGGACGCATTGATCGGGCGGCAAGTGATGGGCGTGGTGAACTTCCCGCCGCGCCAGATCGGAAAATTCATGTCGGAGGTCCTGGTGCTGGGTGCGCATGATGCAACCGGTGTGGTGTTGATCGCGCCGGACAGCGAAGTCCCCTTGGGGGAGCGGATGTGTTGAAGAAACTGTTGATCACGCGCCCAATCGCACAGCCGGTTCTGGACCAGGCGCACGAACGCTTTGACGTGACGCTGCATGAGGGCGGCGCGCTGTCCGTGAAAGAGGCGGCGCAAGCCTTGGCGCAGTATGATTATATCCTGCCGACGCTCGGCGATGTGTTTAGCGCCGAGTCGTTTGCAGGCGATGTGCGCTGTAAAATGCTGGGTAACTTCGGGGTTGGCTACAACCACATCGACGTAAAGGCGGCGGCGGACGCGGGCGTGATTGTGTCCAATACGCCGGATGTGTTGACCGACGCGACCGCCGATATTGCACTGACCCTCTTGCTGGCCACGGCGCGGCGGGCGGGCGAGGGCGAGCGCATGGTGCGCGCGGGCAAATGGGGCGGTTTTGATGTGAAGGGGCTGCTTGGCACGCATGTGACCGGCAAAACGCTGGGCGTGATCGGCATGGGCCGGATCGGGCAGGCGATTGCGGCGCGCTGTCACTACGGGTTCGGGATGGACGTTGTTTTTCACAACCGATCGCCCAAACAGGCAGAGGTGCCTGCAACACAACTGGGGACTTTGGCCGAGGTGATGGCGGCAGCTGATTTCGTCGTGGTGGCCACGCCGGGCGGGGCGGAAACGGTGAAGCTGATTGATGCCACTGCGTTGGCGGCGATGAAACCGACAGGGATTTTCATCAATATCTCGCGCGGTGAAGTCGTGGATGAAGAGGCCTTGATCGACGCGTTGGAACAGGGGCGCATCGCGGGAGCGGGTCTGGATGTTTATGAGAAAGAGCCCTACGTGCCGCCCCGCCTGATGGCGCTTGAAAACTGTGTTCTGCTCCCGCATCTGGGGTCGGCGACGCTCGAAACCCGACAGGCTATGGGGCAAATGGCGCTCGACAATATCATTGTCTGGGCGGACGGGGGCGCGCCGCCACAGCGGGTGAACTAGGATGCGCGGTGGTATCGGTATTTTAGAGCCAAAGAAGGGCGGGCTGCGTTCGCCTAGACCAAGGTTGCATCATCGTCTTCGACCGCTTCGCGCCAATGGCGGCGGCACAGGCTGACGTAGGTTTCATTGCCGCCGATCTGCACCTGATCCCCGCCTTTGACGACATTGCCTGCACCGTCTTTGCGGATCACCATGGTGGCCTTCTTTCCGCAATGACAAATCGTGCGGACCTCGCGCATTTCATCCGCGATGGCGAGCAGTGTGGCGGATCCGGGGAAGAGTTTTCCCATGAAATCAACGCGTAGCCCGTAGGCCATGACCGGAACGCCGAGGTCGTCAACGGCGCGGGCCAGTTGCCAGACCTGATCGTCGCTCAGGAACTGCGCCTCGTCGATGAACACACAGGCACAGGGGCCTTGGCCAAGGCGTGCGCTGATCTTGCGATAGAGGTCGTCGTTGTGCGCAAAAGTATCCGCTGCCGTCCCGATCCCGATCCGGCTGGCGATACGCCCCGCGCCGGCGCGATTGTCAAATTGCGCCGTGAGCAGGTAGGTCTGCATGCCCCGTTCGGCATAATTGTGCGCCGCTTGCAGCAGCACTGTCGATTTGCCGGCGTTCATCGTGGAGTAGTTGAAATAGAGCTTGGCCATGGTCGTGAAAATGAACCGCCGCTGAAGGTGTTGCAAGTCCCCAGCGGCGGTCTTTTAGGTGTTTCGCCCGTGAGTGGCGGACGACAGGCGTCCTTGCGAAACAGCGGGCCAAGCGGTGCAGAGAGACATGCGGCGAACCGTCTGTCCTTGGATGGGTTCCGACCCCTTGGCCCAACGGCGTTGGGGACGCCGTTTCTTGAGTGTTTGAGGTCTTTCCAACCTCGCCCTTGGTCTATATCTGTCAATT
>CBFHGD010000059.1:0-13122 GCA_965655275.1 Octadecabacter sp.
CAAGGCAAGGAGCGCAACGGGCAGGGCCATGGAAATGCCCCCCGCCGACAGCGCGAGTGTTCCCGCTAGAAGCAGCGCCATGGCCGCAAGGTCAGATGCGCGGTCCATCAACACCAGCGGGGCCGTGCGTTCAACCGCCCAGCCCGTTTCGCGGCGTAGCCACCGCATGCGGATAAGCTCGCCCACACGACCGGGGGTGACGGACATGGCGAACCCGGCGAGGAAATGCCGGACGTCTTGACGCAATGTTGTTGGCAGGCCCAGTCGCTTGGCGAACAAATGCCAGCGGGCGGCGCGAAACAGATAATTCACGAGGCTGAGGGCCAGCAGGACCGCCACTTGAGCGAGGCCGAGCTGCATAAGTTGATGTTTCGTTTCTTGCCAGCCCGTCACCGCTGCGAGTCCGGCAAGGCCCGAAAGAACGAAGGCAAACAGCACGCCAAGAATGGCGATATCGCGCCAACGGGGCGCCGCGCCTTTGGGGGCGGGCGCAGGCGCAGGGGTAATCGGGTTTGCACTGCTCATGCTCATCCTTTCGCGATTAGCGACAGAATAGGGCAAGACTATGACTTTGTGATCAATTTGGAAACGATCGTGCGGTCATGCTGTGCGGGTGAGCTGAATTGGCCAAGATCAAGGGGCGGCGCGGCGCTGGGCCAGCCACCGCCCCGATCTTGGTTAACTACTTTAATTAACTACTGCGGTTAACTAGCGGTTTTCAGACAATTGTTGCCTGCGTCGCGGCCCGCAGTTCGTCCTCGGTGACACCGTCCGCACATTCGACGATTCTGAGGCCACCCTCGACAACGTCCATCACACCGAGGTTCGTGATGATGCGATCAACGACCGCCTTGCCCGTCAGCGGCAAGGTGCATTCTTTCAGAACCTTGCTGTCGCCATGTTTGTTGGTGTGATCCATCACGACGATGACGCGGCCGACACCTGCGACCAGATCCATCGCGCCGCCCATCCCTTTGACGAGCTTACCCGGGATCATCCAGTTCGCGAGATCGCCCTTTTCATCGACTTCCATTGCGCCAAGGATCGCCGCGGCGATTTTCCCACCACGGATCATGCCAAAGCTCGTCGCGCTGTCAAAATAGGCCGTGCGTTTCAGCTCGGTAATGGTTTGTTTGCCAGCGTTGATCAGGTCGGGGTCTTCATCGCCCTCAAGCGGAAACGGGCCCATGCCGAGCATTCCGTTTTCGCTTTGCAGCGTGATATCCTTGTCGCCAACGTAGTTCGCCACCAGCGTTGGAATGCCAATGCCGAGGTTTACATACATGCCGTCTTCAAGTTCGGCAGCGGCGCGTTCGGCCATTTGATTGCGGTCCCAAGCCATCTTTACGCTTCCTTGTTTTCAATGGTTTTGGCGATTTTGACTTCACCCGCGGCCAGCATCTCAGCGGCCTCAAGGTGAACCATCGCCGTCGCCAGTTGCAACGTCGCAACCGTTTGTTCTTGTGCCGCCTCAATACCGAACAGGTCCAGGACCATGCGTTTGGCGCGATGCACATAGTCTTCCGTGCGGGCCTGCACGCGGTCGGCGCGGTGTTTCAGGATTTCGTCGTGATCCATGCTCGCCCCCCTCATGCAGACCGGGTTGTGCGCTGTTCGATACGCTTTTCGTGCTCACCCTGAATGATGCGGTGCACGTAGATGCCCGGCAGGTGGATCGCGTCAGGATCAAGGCTGCCTGTCGGTACGATTTCTTCGACCTCGACCACGCAGACCTTGCCACACATGGCAGCGGGCGGGTTGAAATTGCGTGCGGTCTTGCGAAACATCAGATTGCCGGTTTCATCTGCTTTCCAGGCCTTGACGATCGCAAGGTCGGCGAAAATGCCTGCTTCCATGATGTAGGTTTCGGGCAGGCCATCTGGACCTGTGGGAAAATCTTTGTGTTCCTTGCCGTCCGCGATCACCGTTCCGACACCTGTTTTGGTATAAAAACCGGGGATGCCACAGCCGCCCGCGCGCATGCGTTCGGCCAGCGTGCCTTGCGGGTTGAACTCGATTTCCAGCTCCTGCGCCAAATACTGGCGCATGAATTCGTCGTTTTCGCCGACGTAAGAGCTCATCATCTTCTTGATCTGGTGCGTGTCGAGCAATTTGCCCAAGCCGAACCCGTCCACCCCGCAGTTGTTGGACGCGATCGTCAGGTCGGTGACGCCGCTTTCAACAACAGCATCAATCAGCAATTCAGGAATACCGCAAAGGCCAAAGCCCCCCGCAGCGATCAGCATGCCGTCATTCAGCAGCCCGTCGAGGGCGGCCGCAGCGTTTGGATAGATTTTCTTCATGAAACCCCCGTTAATGTTGACCCATTGATACGGGTGGCAACGGGGGTGTCAATGTTAATGCTGCAGCGCGGCGTTATTCGAGGACGTCGCCACCCGTGTCGCCCGCTTTTGCTGCCGCTTTCTTTGCGGCAGGCTTCTTTTTCGCCGCGGGCTTTTTGGCAGCAGCCTTTTTGGGGGCCGCTTTCTTTTTGGCGGGCGCTTTGCGTTTGGTGCCCTTCTTGGCCTGCTTTTCCGCGATCAAATCGAGCGCTTGTTCCAGCGTGACAGCTTCAGGGTCGCTGTCTTTGGGCAGGGTTGCGTTAACCTTTTCCCATTTAACATAGGGGCCGTATTTGCCTTCTTTGATGTCTACGGGCCCGCCATCAGGGTGATCCCCCAGTGATTTCAGGGTCTTGGCGGTCGCGCCACGTGCCCCACGGCTGGCGACCTTTTCGGCCAGCAGCTGCACGGCGCGGTTCATCCCGACAGTAAACACCTCATCCAGACTTTCGAGGTTGGCGTTGGTGCCGCCCCGATCGGATGTGGATTCTGCGTGTTTGATGTAGGGTCCATAGCGCCCGATGTTGGCAAAAACGTTTACGCCATCTTCGGGGTGCGTGCCGATCAGGCGCGGCAAGGACAGCAGCTTGACCGCCGTTTCAAGGTCGACGTCTTCGGGCGGCCATTCTTTGGGAATGGACTGGCGGTTGGGCTTTTTGTTTTCTTCCGTCACTTCACCGCGCTGGGCATAGGGGCCGAAACGCCCCTTGTGGATCCAGATCTTGTCGCCGTCGTCTTCGCCCAAAAGCTTGCCTTCGGGCGGTATGCCGGATGCGTCGTCTTGCCCGGGTGGGCCGAAGGCGCGGGTGTATTTGCAATCGGGGTAATTCGAACAGCCGATAAACGCGCCACCCGAACGGGCCGTGCGCATGGACAAACGGCCCGTGCCGCAGTTGGGGCACAAGCGTGGGTCGGTGCCGTCCTCGTTCGGTGGAAAGATATGCGGCGCAAGGACTTCGTTAATTTTTTCAAGGACTTGCGTAATGGACATATCCATCGCTTCGTCGATGGTGACTTTGAAATCACCCCAGAAATCGGCCAACACTTTCTTGTAATCGGCCTCACCCGCAGACACGTGGTCGAGATCTTCTTCCAGCGAGGCGGTGTAATCATAGCCGACGTATTTGCGAAAGAAATTCGTCAGGAAGGCGGTGACCAAACGGCCCTTGTCCTCGGGGATCAGGCGGTTCTTTTCCTTGCGGACGTATTCCCGATCCTGAATCGTCGTGACGATGGACGCATAGGTGGACGGGCGGCCGATGCCGAGTTCTTCCATACGTTTGACCAGCGTCGCCTCGGTGTAGCGGGGCGGGGGCTGGGTGAAATGCTGTTCCGGCGTCACCGACTCTTTGGACAGTTTTTCGCCCTGCGCCAGTTGTGGCAGGCGCTTGTCATCTTCATCGACCGCATCATCGTCGCGGCCTTCTTCGTAGACGCGCAAGAAACCGTCAAACAACATTACCTGACCGGAGGCGCGCAGCTCGACCTGGCCATCATCGCTACCGATCAGCGCCGTGGTGCGCTCCATGCGGGCGGCTTCCATCTGGCTTGAGATGGTGCGTTTCCAGATCAGATCGTAGAGTTTGCGCTGATCGGGATCGGCGATCTTGGCGTCCTCGGCGGACAGCGAAAGGTCCGTGGGGCGCACACATTCGTGTGCTTCCTGCGCGTTCTTGGCCTTGTTTTTATAAATACGCGGGCTGGCGGGCACATAATCTGCGCCGTAGCGCGATGTAATCGTGTCGCGCGTGGCGGTGATGGCTTCGGGGGCCATGTCGATCCCGTCGGTCCGCATGTAGGTGATCAATCCGGCCTCATAAAGGCGCTGGGCGGCGTTCATCGTCATACGCGCGCCAAAGCCGAACTTGCGGCTGGCCTCTTGTTGCAGGGTCGATGTCATGAAGGGCGCGGACGGGTTGCGCGATGCGGGCTTTGCTTCAACGCTGGTGACTTTCAGATCGCGCGATTTCACGGCTTGTTCGGCCATTTCCGCCTGCGTTGCGTTTTCAAGGTCGAATTTTTCAAGCTTCTTGCCTGCCAACACTGTCAGCCTCGCGTCGACCGCTTGGTTACGCGGGGTTTGCAGCAGCGCCTTCACGGACCAGTATTCACGGCTGTTGAAAGCCTCGATTTCCATCTCACGCTCGACGATGATGCGCAGGCAGACGGACTGCACGCGCCCCGCCGATTTCGCACCGGGCAGGCGACGCCACAACACGGGCGAGAGTTTGAAGCCGACGAGGTAATCGAGCGCGCGCCGGGCGAGGTAGGCCTCGACCAGCGGTTGGTCCACCTGACGCGGGTTTTTCATCGCTTCGGTGACGGCGGCCTTGGTGATCGCGTTGAAAACGACGCGACTGACCGGGGTATCTTTCTTGATGGATTTGCGTTTGCGCAAGGCCTCTTCAAGGTGCCAGGAAATGGCCTCGCCTTCGCGGTCGGGGTCGGTTGCGAGGATCAGTTCATTGTCGTTGGCGAGGGCGTCGGCGATCGCTTTAATATGCTTTTTGCTGTCGGATGCGACTTCCCAAAGCATCTCGAAGTCATCATCGGGGTCGACGGATCCGTCCTTGGGGGGCAGGTCGCGCACGTGTCCGTAGGATGCCAGAACGGTATAGTCTGGTCCCAAATACTTGTTGATTGTCTTGGCCTTAGCCGGAGATTCAACGACAACAACAGGCATGGGAATCCTTTCAAACGACACGGGGGCTTCGGTCGCGCAAAATGTGGGGGGGCGAAAGGGATTGTCAATGCAGCATCTTAGCAGGCGACTTCAGCACCGCGTGATTTGCGACGCTTGGGGCACAGTCGGACGCTCAGTTGGAGCGGGCCAATAGCCCGCCTGCCTGCCGTGTGATCTGGCCATCAAGCTCGAGGTCCATCAAGACCGGCGCGGCCGCGGTGGGGCAAACGCCAAGGCTGCGGATCAGCTGGTCTTCCGCCATCGGGCTCGGGCCAAGGCGGGACAGAATGTCGCTGTGGAGCACGGCAGCTTTGGACAGCCCGGCCGACACCGAAGGCCGCGGGGCATGTGCGACAGCAGGTGGTTGGGGTTGGCGATGCGCCCTTGGGTCGCCGAGGTGTTCGAGCACATCATTGGCACCCCGAATAAGGAGTGCGCCGTCGCGGATCAGCATATTGCAGCCCGACACGCGGGCATCAAACGGGTGGCCGGGGACCGCCAGCACATCGCGCCCTTGGTCCAGCGCACTGCGTGCGGTGGTCATGCTGCCGGATTTTCCGGCGGCTTCGACCACGACAGTCGCCTGCGCGATGCCGGAAATGATGCGGTTGCGGGCGACGAAATGGCGGGCATGGGGTTGTAGGCCCATTGGTTGATCAGACAGCCGCACGCCCTGTTTGGCGATTGATTTGGCCAGCTCCGCGTTTTCCAACGGGTACAGGACATCAACGCCCCCTGCTTGCACGGCGACAGTTCCGCTGGCCAATGCCGCGGCGTGCGCTGCCGCGTCAATGCCGCGCGCAAGGCCAGACACAACGATGAAGCCGGCCTCGCCCAGGTCCTGCGCCAGTTTGCGCGCCATGCGCGTGCCCAACGATGATGCATTGCGCGCGCCGACAAGCGCGATCATGGGTTTGTGCAGCATTTCAAGCGCGCCGATGGCCCAAAGCATGACAGGTGCGTCGTCCACTTGCGCCAAAAGCGGCGGGAAGTCCGCGTCATCCTCGAAAATCAGGCGTGCGCCCGCGGCGTGGCCTGCGCGCAGTTCTGCGGTGATCACACCAGTCGGGCATATTTCATAATCGGAAAGGCCCGCATCCTTTGCCATATCGGGCAGAGCCTTCAACGCGTCAGCCGTGCTGCCATGTTCGGCCATCAATCTACGATAGGTCGCAGGCCCGACGCGGCGTGAGCGCAACAAGCGGAGGCGATCAGACCGATCATCTTCCGTGGTGGGTGGGAGTGGGGGGTGAGTGGAAGAACTGTCGTCTTCGGTCATCCTGTCTTCTCCGCTTGTTGCAGAATCAGGTTTAGGGCGTCGAAGTTAATGGAAGGTTATCAAACAGGCTTAGTGACTATTCTTTTGACCACTTCACCGGAGACCCGCGGCATTGGTGTGGCGGACGGCAAGCCCTGATGCGATCACGCCGCGCCTCCCCCTCCGACGGTAAGTCCGCCGATCAACAGGCTGGGCTGGCCGACGCCCACGGGCACCCATTGGCCTGCCTTGCCGCAATTGCCAATGCCGGGATCGAGCGCCATGTCGTTGCCGATGCCGCGGATTTGTTTCAGAGCGGTGGCTCCGTCCCCGATCAGCGTGGCACCTTTAACGGGCGCACCGGCCTTGCCGTTCTTGACGCGGTAGGCTTCGGTGCAACTGAACACGAACTTGCCGTTGGTGATATCCACCTGACCGCCCCCAAAGCCGACGGCGTAGATGCCATCCTCCAGTCCGGCCAACAGGTCCTTGGGGTCGCTGTCGCCCCCCAGCATATAGGTGTTGGTCATGCGCGGCATCGGGATGTGGGCGAAACTTTCGCGCCGTCCGTTGCCTGTGGGCTTTACGCCCATCAAACGCGCGTTCTGACGGTCCTGCATAAAGCCGACCAGCACGCCGTCCTCGATCAGCACGTTTTTGGCGCTGGGCGTGCCTTCATCGTCAACCGTGATGGACCCGCGACGGTCCGGTATCGTGCCATCATCCAGAACGGTCACGCCTTTGGCGGCGACCTGTTGGCCCATCAGCCCTGCAAACGCTGAGGTGCCTTTGCGGTTGAAATCCCCTTCAAGCCCGTGGCCCACGGCCTCGTGCAGCAGGATGCCGGGCCAGCCGGGGCCAAGCAGCACATCCATGACGCCCGCAGGCGCGGCCTCGGCCTCAAGGTTGACCAGCGCGATGCGCAATGCCTCGCGCGCGACGGGTTGCCAGTGGTTGGGTCCGATCAGGTTGATAAGCCCGGCGCGCCCGCCTCCTCCCATACCACCGCTTTCGCGGCGGCCGTTTTCCTCGACAATGACGGAGATGTTGAGCCGGCTCATCGGGCGGGTGTCTGTCACCAAGGTGCCTTCGGGCCGCAAGATAACGACCTCCTGGTGGGACGCGGCGAGGGTGGCCGAAACCTGCACGACACGGCTGTCAAGGTCGCGGCAAAACGCGTCAATTTCTTTCAGAAGGTCGATTTTGGCCGGAAACGCCGCCTCCGCAATCGGGTCGGCGTCTGTATATAACACGGTATTCGTGCGGGCAGGTCCGTCCGCCAGCGTGCCGCCTCCGTCGCCCACGGCCAGACGGGTCGTGGCGACTGCGCGCCGCAAGGCGTGTTCGTCAATGGTGGTGGAATGCGCGTATCCTGCGACTTCACCGCGCACGGCGCGCAACCCGAACCCTTCGGACGCGTCATAGCTGGCGGTGCGAATGCGTCCGTCGTCAAACGACAATACCTCCGAGCGGCGGCGCTCAAGGAACAGCTCGCCGTCGTCAGCCCCCGCCGTGGCCTCCCGCACCAGCGCAAGCGCCGATTCTTGGTCCAAATTTGTCACGAAAGGGCGGAAAGGGTCGTCGACCATAACAAGTTCACCTGCTGTTTCTTTGATTTGGATCAAAAAGCGACCGTTTGACACGCCTCGATCGCTTGAGTTGCTGCTAAGGATATGGGATGACGCTGTCTGAATACAACGGGATTCCTTGCGGAGCCTCGAGGAACAAATGACAAGCGCGCAATCTGCGCTTTACCACAGGGATCGATATGCAATTGATAACACTTGCCTCTCGTTTGGGTCTTACATCCGGGGCGTTTGCCCTGGCAGGGGCCGCGCACGCACAAACCGCCATTGAAGATCTTGAGATCATTGGCGCACCGACACCCGGCGCGATGGGCTTTCAGCCCGCTGCAACCGAGTTGGCCCGCGACCTTCAGTGGCTCGACGGAATGTTGTTGGTGATCATCACGGTGATCACGCTGTTTGTTGTCGGCCTGATGGCCTGGGTGATCCTGCGCTATAACGCCAAGTCCAACCCGACGGCGTCCACGTTCACGCACAATTCCCCCCTCGAAGTGGCATGGACGATCATCCCGATCGTTATTCTGGTGTTTATCGGTGCGTTTTCGTTGCCTGTTCTGTTTAAGCAGCAGGAAATCCCCGAAGGCGATATCAACATCACCGTGACCGGTTATCAGTGGTTCTGGTCCTATGAATACACCGACGAAGACGTTTTCTTTGAAAGCTTCATGATCGGCTATGGTGAAGGCAACCTGAACGACGAGATTATCGCCCAGCTTGAAGATGCCGGATATTCCGAAGACGAGTATCGCCTTGCCACGGACACGGCCGTGGTTGTGCCGGTTGGTGCGACGGTTGTGATGACGGTAACGGGTGCGGATGTGATCCACTCCTGGACGATCCCAGCTTTCGGCGTAAAGCAGGACGCCGTTCCGGGCCGTTTTGCGCAGCTTTGGTTCAACGCCGAGCGTGAAGGCATCTATTTCGGTCAGTGCAGCGAGCTGTGCGGCAAGGACCACGCCTACATGCCGATCACGGTCAAGGTCGTGGACCCGGCTGTTTACGAGGAATGGCTTGCCGGCGCGAAAGAGGAATTCCCCGCCTAAAGGCGTAGTGGGTTTCACCCACCCTACATCGACATTCGTAGGGTGGGTTAACCCACCAGCAACCGAGGAAAACCATGACAGACGTGACCAATCTGAACCGCACGAATGAAGCGCAGATGGGCGATTATTTCGCCCTGATGAAGCCGCGCGTTATGCAGCTGGTTGTGTTTACGGCATTGGTTGGCCTGTTGGTGGCGCCTGTCGGAGTGAACCCGTTTGTCGGATTTGTCGCTATTTTGTGCATTGCGGTGGGGGCAGGGGCCTCCGGTGCGTTGAACATGTGGTGGGACGCCGACATTGACGCGATCATGAAACGCACGGTCAAACGCCCGATCCCGTCGGGCGTGGTCCAGCCGGGCGAGGCGCTGGCGATTGGCCTTGCGCTGTCGTGCTTTGCGGTTGTGTTGTTGTTCCTGGCGACCAACGCTTTGGCGGCGGGCCTGCTGGCCTTCACCATCTTCTTTTACGCGGTTGTCTATTCCATGTGGCTGAAACGCTCGACCCCGCAGAACATCGTGATCGGTGGCGCGGCTGGTGCGTTTCCTCCGATGATCGGTTGGGCCGTGGCAACGGGCGGTGTGTCGATTGAATCCGTTCTGATGTTTCTGCTGATCTTCGCTTGGACGCCGCCGCATTTCTGGGCGCTGGCGCTGTTCGTGAAATCGGATTACGGCGATGCGGGCGTGCCGATGCTGACCGAAACACATGGCCGTAAGGTCACGCGCAACCACATCATCGGCTATTGTCTGCCGCTGGTGCTGATCGCACTGGGCCTCGGGTTCACATCCATCGGCGGGCCGGTCTATCTGGCCGTGGCTGTCGCGCTGAACATATGGTTCTTAAAGGGGTGTTATGCAATCTGGCGGCGCACGGACGCGGACAGCGAGGCTGACAACCACGCGGTTGAAAAGCACACTTTCAAGGTATCGCTCTATTATCTGTTCGGGCACTTCGGTGCATTGTTGATAGAGGCGCTGATGCGCGCGAACGGATGGGTGCTGTAACATGGCTTTCAAGGTCGAACATGAAATCCACGGTCGCCGCAAAGGGCGTAACACAGGCGTAGGCCTGCTGTTGCTCGGGTTCATCGGGATCGTATTCGGACTGACGGTCGTGAAGGTCCTTGGCCTGACGGATATCCGCCAGTTGGAAAAGTTTGATCACGTGGCGCGCCCGCAGCTTGAGCCTGGCGCACTTGAAGCGGCCGAGCGTCGGGCCGCTGATTTGGCCGCCCAGGCAGAGGAGGCCACGCAATGAAGTTCAACCCGTTTTCGTATTTCAATGAAGGCCCCACACGCACAGCGGCACAGGCCGTCGGCGTTGTTGTTTTCATGGGCGCACTGTCCTGGGCGTCCGTACCGTTTTATGACTGGTTCTGCCGCGTGACCGGATTTGGCGGCGTGACAAATGTCGCCACGGCGGGGCCGGACACGATCCTTGATCAGACCATGACCGTGCGGTTTGACAGCTCTCTTGCGCATGACATGCCATGGACGTTCAAGCCCGTCCAACGCGAGATGGAAGTGCGCATTGGTGAAACCGTGCTGGCCTTCTACGAGGCCACAAACCCCACGGACCAGCCCATTGCAGGCACGGCATCCTATAACGTCGCCCCCTATGAGGCAGGCGCGTTTTTCGACAAGATCGATTGTTTCTGCTTCGAGCAGCAGGTGTTGCAGCCCGGCGAAACGATTTCGATGCCGGTCACGTTCTTTGTTGATCCGGCCATCGTGGACGACCGCGAAGGGCAGTACATTCATACCATCACTTTGGGGTATACGTTCCACCTGAACGAGATGCCCGAAAACTACGAACAAGCGGCACTGGACACCGATCCATTGGACACAGTACGCACACCTGAATTAAACTAAAAAGACCAAACGCTTAGGGAACACACAATGGCTCACGCGAAGAACCACGACTATCACATCCTACCGCCGTCGATCTGGCCACTGCTGACGAGCGTTTCTGTTTTCGTCATGCTGTTCGGCTCTGTCATCTGGATGCACAATTCGTCTAATCCCTACCTGTTCTTGATGGGTTTGGTCGGCGTTCTTTATAACATGTATGCGTGGTGGGCCGACGTGATCGTCGAAAGCCATCAGGGGGACCATACGCCGGTCGTGCGCATTGGTCTGCGGTATGGTTTCATCATGTTCATCATGTCCGAGGTCATGTTCTTTGCCGCATGGTTCTGGTCGTTCTTCAAACATGCGCTTTACCCGATGGGGCCACAGTCGCCCGCCATTGACGGTGTCTGGCCACCCGCGGGCATCGAGACATTTGACCCGTGGCACTTGCCGCTGATCAACACGTTGATCCTGTTGTGTTCCGGTGCTGCGGCAACATGGGCGCACCACGCGCTGGTTCACGAAGACAACAGGGAAGACGTAAAATACGGTCTACTGCTCAGCGTGATCCTCGGCGTGATTTTCACGGCGTTGCAGGCCTACGAATACAGCCACGCGGCGTTCGGGTTTGCCGGCAACATCTATGGCGCGAACTTCTTTATGGCCACAGGGTTCCACGGCTTCCACGTCGTGATCGGCACGATCTTCTTGTTCGTCTGCTACCTGCGGGTGCGTCGCGGCCACTTCTCGGCTGAAAAGCACATCGGTTTCGAGGCCGCTGCCTGGTATTGGCACTTCGTGGATGTGGTCTGGCTGTTCCTGTTTGCAGCCATCTACGTCTGGGGCCAGTAACACGCCTTGACCTGAGGCATTTGACACGACAAGACGCGCAGGGTGAAAGCCTTGCGCGTTTTTCATTTCAGGACACCTTATGCGGAAAATAATCTTCCCTCTCGTGATCGGACTTGGCGGCATTGCGGTGCTGCTCTGGCTGGGGTCGTGGCAGCTCGATCGCCTTGAATGGAAACGCGGTGTGATTGCAGATATCGATGCGCGACTGGCGGCGGACCCTGTGCCTCTTCCGGCCAGCGTTGATCCGGAGCGCGACAATTACCTGACCGTGATCCTGCAGGGCCGTGCGACGGGTGATGAAATACGGTTTCTTGATAGTGGCACGGCGGCAGGCACAGGCCACCGCATTATTTCGGCGTTTGAAACCGGTGACGGGCGGCGCGTGATGCTCGATCAGGGGTTGTTGCCGCTTTATAGCGACGACGTCGCGCCGCTGACGTCGCAAGTCACCGTGCAAGGCAATCTGATCTGGCCGGACGACATTTCAGACGCGCCGCCCGAAGGCGATGAGTGGTATGCACGCGACGTGCCCGCCATGGCGCAGGCGTTGGACACCGAGCCTGTGCTGGTGGTGTTGTCGGCCGCGTCACAATATGACGAACGCCTTGATCCCCTGCCGGTGGACACGCGCAACATCAAGAACGACCACCTTGAATATGCCATCACGTGGTTCTTGTTGGCCGTGGTCTGGCTGTCGATGACAATTTTCTACGTGGTGCGCGCGTCGCGCCAGAAAGACGACTGATATGAAATATGTCTCAACCCGTGGCGCAGCGCCCAAACTGACGTTTGAGGAGGCGATGATGACAGGCCTTGCCCGTGATGGTGGCCTTTATGTGCCCGAGGTCATCCCGACGCTGACCCACGAGCAGATCGCGGATATGGCGGGCAAATCCTACGAGGAGATCGCGTTTGCCGTGATGCGCCCGTTCATCGGCGATACCTTTTCGGATGACGAATTTCGCGGGCTGATTGATGCGGCTTATGCAGGGTTCAACCACGCAGCGCGCGCGCCGCTCAAACAACTCGACAGCAACCATTTCCTGCTTGAGCTGTTTCACGGCCCCACGCTGGCGTTCAAAGATTTCGCCATGCAGTTGATCGGCCAGATGTTTCAGGCGTCGCTGACCCGGTCGGGCAAGCGGATCACGATTGTGGGTGCCACATCCGGTGACACCGGATCAGCCGCGATCGAGGCGTTTCGCGGGCTGAAGAACGTTGATGTCTTCATCCTGTTCCCCCATGGCCGCGTGTCCGAGGTGCAGCGCCGCCAGATGACCACACCACTGGAAAGCAACGTGCATGCCCTGGCGATGGACGGGGACTTTGATGATTGCCAGGCGGCGCTGAAGGACATGTTCAACGATTTTGACTTCCGCGACGGGGTCAACCTTGCCGGTGTAAATTCGATCAACTGGGGCCGTGTTCTGGCACAGGTCGTATATTTCTTTTCCTCCGCCGTCAGCCTCGGCGCGCCGCACCGCCCTGTCAGCTTTACGGTGCCGACT
>CBFHGD010000060.1:0-13077 GCA_965655275.1 Octadecabacter sp.
CAGAGGCCGTATTGGCCCAGATAGAGAGATCGGCCGCCTTTGCCGTTGCTCGCGGTGGCGTGGTGATGGCCGCAAACGCGGCGGCCCAAACCCAGCTGGGCATCAGCGCCGGACAGCGCCTGGACGATCTGCGACTGGTCATCGGCGACGGGGAGCAAATTGCCCACCACGTCGGCCGGATGCTCAGCGCGAACCACGACGCACCTATGGTGTTGCGCGGGCGTGCGGCCGACAGTGAACACCTGATCGTGTTTCACCTGCGTGTCGTGCGCAGTGACGACGCGGCGCCCTACGTCATGGCCATGTCGTCCGATATTCAATGGCCCGAAGGGTTTAGTGAAATGCTGCGCGCCGCGTTTGAATTTACACCTGCGGAATCCGAAGTGGTCCGCGCTCTCACCGAAGGCCGCACGTTGCACCAGATAGCGGATCACCGCGATCGCAGCGTCGATACGGTGCGCGCCCAGTTGAAGTCCATCATGGCGAAAACCGAAACCCGCAGCCAAACCGAGCTGGTCCGCCTGACATTATCCACCATGGAAATCGCACAGTTCACGCAGCAAGCCTCCGGTGTGGTCGGCGCCATGTCAAAGGGCTATGAAACGTTGGAACCCCTTCCCTTTCAAACACTTAGCCTCGATGACGGTCGGCGGATGGACTACCTTATACTGGGGGACCCAAACGGCACACCGTTGATGTATTCCCCGCTTGATTACGGGTTGGTCCGCTGGCCCGCCCAAGCCGAGGCAGAGGCGGCAAAGCGCGGCATAAAAGTGATCGTGCCCGTCCGGGCCGGGTTCGGCCATTCCACGCCTCTGCCGAAACGAACGCCCTACGTGCACCAGTTGTGTGATGATTATGCGATGTTGATGGACCATTTGGGCGTGGCCGCGGCGCCTTTTCTGAGTTTGGGTGGGGACACGAATATCGTCACCGCATTTCACAGCCAACATCCCGGGCGGATGACCGCGCTGGTAGCCTGCGCAGGGGTCTTGCCCGTTACGCGACCGGAACAATACGAGCGTATGGACAAATGGCATCGCTTTATTCTGGCCGGTGCGCGCTATACGCCGCACTTGTTGCCTTTCATGGTAAAGGCCGGCTTTGCTCTCGCTAAACGGTTGGGAAAGCGGGGCTTTTTACATGCTGTCTACGGTAAATCTGCTGCCGATATCGCCACATTCGAGGATGTCGAGGTCTTGGAGGCCTTGATTTGCGGGTCCGAGGTTTGCCTGTCCGACAGCCACAGCGCGCATGAT
This sequence comes from Octadecabacter sp., assembly GCA_965655275.1. Lineage (GTDB taxonomy): Bacteria > Pseudomonadota > Alphaproteobacteria > Rhodobacterales > Rhodobacteraceae > Octadecabacter. The sequence goes on from CBFHGD010000060.1 coordinate 1,260, forward strand.
GCATTTTCGCGTGAGGTAATTTCGAGCGAAACAAGCGACTGGACCGAAGCGGTTCTTGGCCTGAAAGATGACGTGCCGGTCATCTTTATGAACGGCTTGCAAGACCCGCAGGTCCCGCCCGAGACACTGGCGGAGTTTCGCAACGACTACCCGTGGATCACCTTCGACGTGTTCCCCGACGCGGGGCAGCTATTGTTCTTTGCCAAATGGCCCGTCGTTCTGGATCGTTTGGCGCAATTTCTTAACAAATCGTGAATTTACCCTGTTTGGGGTATGCGCGATTTCTTGCCCATCCGTATACTGGATACATTGAGTGGAACTATTTTATTTGGGCCTTCAGGCCCCCAGAGCATCTTTTAACCCGCCGCGAAGACAGCTGTCATTGCGGCGGGGCTTTTGCAGTTTGCAGATGGCACGTTTGGCACCCGGCCGGACAGCCGATTGGTGACTTCTATGGTCATTTCTCAACTTCTGGCACGAATTTGGGCCAAGATGCCCTTTGAAAAATTGCGGTTTTCCAACCTCAAGCCGTTAGCAGCGCCCTCGCCGCAGCGCGGGCCTCGTCAGTGATGCGATCTCCGCTCAACATACGGGCAATTTCATCCACCCGGTCATCTTCGCCAAGGCCGGTCACCGTTGACAGCGTTGCATCCTTGGTCTGACGCTTCTCAACCCGCCAGTGGTGATCCCCCAGCGCGGCGACCTGTGGGCTATGCGTGACGACCAACACCTGCCCCTGCATGGCCAGTTGGGACAAGCGCCGCCCGACAGCATCCGCAGTGGCCCCGCCCACGCCGCGATCAATCTCGTCAAAAATCAGCGTCAGGCCGGACTCCGTCCCCGTCAGGCAGACCTTTAGGGCCAATAAAAAGCGGCTCAATTCACCGCCCGACGCAATCTTTCCGATTGGCCCCGCGGGTGCACCAGGGTTCGTCGCGACCGTAAACGCGACCTCATCAAATCCGTCCGGCCCCGCCGACACCGTTGTAATTTCCGTAACAAAAACAGCACGTTCCATTTTAAGCGGCGCCAGTTCTTTGGCCATTGCCTTGTCCAACCGCGCGGCGGCCTTCTGGCGTGCATCGGTCAAATCAGCGGCGGCCACATCATAGGCTGCCTGCGCCGCATTGTGCTTCTCCGTCAACTCCGCAATGTCTGACGCGCCGCGATCCAATGCCGTGAGGCGGCTGCGCAGACCGTCCGCAAACGGACCAAGCTCATCCGCGAGAACGTTGTGTTTGCGCGCCAATCCACGGATCGCGAACAGGCGTTCTTCGATCTGTTCCAATTCATGTGGATTGAACGACAACGTATCAATGCAAGCCTCAACACCTGCCTGCGCGTCGCTTAACTCCATCATCGCACGCTCCAGCGCGGCCAACGGGGCCTCCAATGTGCCCTCCGCTTGCCCTGCCGCGTCCGCCAGCCAACGCGACGCATCGCCCATGGCACCTTCCGCGCCATTCAGTCCAAGGGCTTGATAAGCTTTGAAAATATCCTCACCGATCTTCTCGGCGGCCTGCATGCGGCGGCGCGCTTTGTCCAGTTCTGCATCTTCACCGGCTGTCGGGGCCAGCGCGTCAAGCTCGCCAACAGCGTGGCGCAAAAACTCCTCCTCCGCTTGCAGCTCCGCGACCCGTGCTTGCGCGGTGGCCAATGCCTTTTGCGCCTCTGACAAGGTGCGCCATGCGCTGCGCACTTTACTCAACTGCGGGGCCAAACCGCCAAAATCATCCAGCAAAATGCGGTGTCCACGGGGGTTCAACAGCCCGCGATCATCGTTTTGACCATGCAATTCAACGAGGGTTTCGGATACAGCGCGCAGGATTTCACCGCTCACACGACGGTCATTGATCCATGCGGTCTTGCGCCCGTCGCGGCTATTGATGCGCCGCAAAATCAGGGCGTCGTCATAGGAAAATCCGGCCTCGCGCAGCACATCCCATGCGGCATGCGTTTCGGGCAAATCGAACTCGGCGGTCACCTCGCCCTGTTCCGCGCCTTGGCGAACCAGTTCCGCACGACCGCGCCATCCTAGAACAAAGCCAAGCGAATCCAACAAGATAGATTTACCCGCGCCGGTTTCACCCGTCAGCACATTCAACCCCGGCTGAAAGGCAAGCGCCAGCCGGTCGATGATTAACATGTCACGAATATCAAGACTGCGGAGCATGTTGCCCGCCTAGAGCCATTCACCACGAACCATCTGACGATAAATGGCCGACAGCCAGTTATTGCCGATCGAACGCGGTTCAAGCCCCTGCCCGGTTAGCAGCGCAAAGCTGTCCTCATACCATTCGCTGGATTGGTAGTTGTATCCCAGGATCGCACCAGCAGTCTGTGCTTCTTCGACAAGCCCCAACGACAAATACGCTTCAACCAGACGGTGTAGCGCCTCTGGTGTATGGGACGTGGTCTGGAAATCCTCGACCACGATGCGGAACCGGTTGATGGACGCGGCAAAGTGGTCACGCTTGAGATAGTAACGCCCGATTTCCATCTCTTTGGCGGCGAGATGGTCGAACGCGAGGTCGAATTTCAGCACAGACGAGCGGGCATATTCGCTGTCTGGGTAGCGTTCAATGACAACGCGCAGGGCCTGCAGCGCCTGAAACGTCAGGCCTTGATCACGCCCGACTTCGTCGATCTGGTCATAATAGGAAAGCGCCAGCAAATACTGGGCATAGGCTGCGTCATCATCAACCGGATAGAAGTCGATGTAGCGTTGTGCAGCGGCGCGCGAATTGGGGTAATCACCATCCTTGTGATAGGAAAACGCCTGCATAATCAGCGCGCGTTTGGCCCATTCGGAATACGGATATAGGCGCTCGATCTCACCGAAATAGAACGCCGCATCATCGCCCTGTCCGCGTGACAATTCAAACTCGCCGCGCTCGAAAATCTGTTGGGCGGTATAGGCGTCCAAGGCCCCTTCGGCGCGGGTGTTGAAGTTCGAACAGCCCGTCAAAAGGACAAGCGCCAACGCGCCTGTGGCCAGACCGGTTTTTAGTTTCGAGATCCTGCTGCGGCCCGACATTGAGGCGCCCCCGCTGACGATTATAATCCGACAATAGCAATCGGTTGGCTTTGGTCTAGCATACAATATTGGGGGGCAAAATGCCTTTTGCGCCAGACGGCAAGGTTTGACGTCAGGCCACTTCTGGAAGGTCGGACCAACGCAGGCCAACACCGGGAAGGCGCGCGGCCGTCTGCACATCCGCCTCGGCCCAGCCCCATGCATCAGGGTCGTCAAACAACGCACACAGCAGCGCATTCGTGACAGCATGACCTGCCTTATGGCCGGTATAACGGCCCAGGATCGGGGCACCGGCGGTATACAAATCACCCAATGCATCCAACATCTTATGGCGCACGGCTTCGTCTTTGTGGCGCAAACCACCGGGGCTAAGGACCTCGGCACCATCCACAACAACGGCGTTTTCCAATGTCCCGCCAAGGGCAAGGCCCTGCGCGCGCATGGCGTCTACATCGCTTGACCGACAGAAGGTGCGGCTATCGCACAGCTCGCGCACAAAGGCGCCGTTGGACATATTGAGGGTTTTTTGTTGATGACCGATCGCACGATCGACGAAATCAATCTCGAACCGGATATGCAGCGTGTCGGCTGGATCAAGCCGCGCTGTCGCGTTGCCCACCTTCACGGTCACCGATTTACGCACTTCGATCACACGCAAGGGTGCGGACAAACGACGTATCCCTGCGCGCAAGAACCCTTCGACGAATTGCGCCGCGGACCCGTCAAGGATCGGCACTTCGGGCCCTGTCACTTCGATCAAGGCATTGTGCAAGCCACAGCCTGCAAGGGCAGCCATGATATGTTCGATTGTCGAAACGGATGTTCCGGCTGCATTTTCGATCCGCGTGTTCAGCGGTGACACGATGACATTGTGCCACAGCGCAGGCACATCGGCCACTCCAGTGTCAATGTCGGTGCGGCGAAACACAATGCCATGATCGGCAGGCGCCGGGCGCACGATGACAGACGCGGATTGCCCCAGGTGGAGCCCCTTGCCTTCAAATGCCACAGCTGTGTCGATGGTCGTTTGCACGGATTCTTAACCTATATTAATGACAAAGGTCTAAGGATTTCACGCCGCCGCCTCAACACACGGTTTGCAACCGACTGAAACATGACTGTTACAATCCGGCATCTTTACGCCCAATTGTGAATTAGTGCTTTGTTTCTAAAGTAGAAAAGGCCACCCGAAGGCGGCCTCTCCTTGAAAATTGTGACCTTACGTTACGGCCGGTTAGTTCGCCTGACGGCGCAGGAAGGCCGGAATTTCGATCCGTTCCTGGTCAGCGTCTGCTTGCGTCGCGGGTGCAGCGGCCGGGGCCTCTTCGCGGATAGATGCGACGGGTGGCTGTGGACGCTCTTTTTGCTGTGCTTCGGCGTGGCCGGTCATGCGGCTGATCAGGCTGTTCAGCCCGCCCATGCGCGACTTTGCGGTATCTTCCGTTTCGGAAGGCGCCATTGCAGGTGCGGCCGCAGGTGCGCTGCGCGATGCTGCCGTGCGCAACCGGTCAAGTGTTTCTTGCGTCGGTGTGCCAACGGCGGCGCGTTGGGGGGCGACGAACGCATCTGTCGGCGCGTCGACTTCAACCTGCGGACGCGGCTGATACCCGCTCGGTGACAAATCGGCCTCCGACGCGGCGGCTGCGGCTGGTGCATCAAAATAGTCAGGCTCCGCAGCTGGTGCAGGCTCCTCTGACACTGTTTCATCAAACAACGTTGGCTCGGGCGCTGCTTGCGCTGCAACGGCAGGTGCCGGGGCTTCTTCCCGGGCGGCGATTTCCGGCGCAGGCGCGTCTTCGTGGATTTCGGCAGACACGTGCTGTGTCAGCGGCGCAGACATTGGACGACGGGGAACCGGAATATCCGATGTCTTGGCCGCTGCGTCGATGCCCGTAGCCACAACGGACACACGCATTTTGCCTTCCATGCCAGTGTCCAGCGTGGAACCGACAATGATATTTGCTTCCGGATCAACCTTTTCGCGGATCTTGTTCGCGGCCTCGTCGAGTTCGAACAACGTCAGGTCATAGCCACCTGTAATGTTGATCAGAACGCCACGTGCGCCTTCCAGCGAAATCTCGTCCAGCAGCGGGTTGGCGATGGCTTTTTCAGCGGCCTGAACGGCGCGATCCTGGCCCTCGGCTTCGCCGGTGCCCATCATCGCCTTGCCCATCTCGTCCATCACGGCGCGCACGTCTGCAAAGTCGAGGTTGATCAGACCGGGGCGAACCATCAGGTCAGTTACGCCCTTAACGCCTTGATAAAGCACATCATCTGCCAAAGCGAAGGCTTCGGTGAATGTGGTGTTTTCGTTCGCAAGGCGGAACAGGTTCTGGTTTGGAATGATGATCAGCGTGTCGACGACCTTCTGAAGCGCTTCGATGCCCTCATCGGCCTGCTTCATCCGCTTGCCACCCTCAAACTGGAACGGCTTGGTCACAACACCAACTGTCAGAACACCCAATTCGCGGGCGGCCTGTGCGATGATCGGGGCTGCACCTGTGCCGGTGCCGCCGCCCATGCCTGCGGTAATGAAACACATATGTGCCCCCGCAAGGTGATCAACGATTTGTTCAATGCTTTCTTCGGCTGCGGCTGCACCGACAGTGGCGCGCGCGCCGGCGCCCAAACCTTCGGTGACCTTGACGCCCATCTGAATTCTTGAGTCGGAGCGGGACTGCTGAAGGGCCTGCGCGTCCGTATTGGCGACGACAAATTCAACACCCTCGAGCGCTTGCTCGATCATGTTGTTAACTGCGTTACCACCGGCACCGCCAACACCGAATACGGTGATGCGTGGCTTCAGTTCTTCCTGCCCGGGCATGGAGAGGTTCAATGTCATGTGCTGTCCGCCTGTCTTTGGTTAGGCCCGTCCCACCGAGCGTTCTTGTCAGAATCTTTTAAGGACCTTAACCGCCCTTCATCTTATGGTCACGAAAAAACTGCCCAAAAACCGCAAAATATGGCCCTATTTCCGTGAATTTCCGCCGTATCTGGGGTGATCGGCGAAATCTTGCGTAGTGCAGGTGCAGAGGAACCAGCGGATCACCAGTTCTCCCTGAACCATCGAACCGCCCGCTTGAAAGATCGGGCCGGGTATTTTTCGGCGGGAATGTCGAAATCCCACCATTCGTCTTGTGGATGTGCTGCAAACAAGGACAAACCAACAGCCGCGGAAAACGCCGCGCCTGTCGCCGCTTGGGGCAGGCCTTGCACGCGCAGCGGGCGGCCAAGGCGCACCTGCTGGCCGAGGATCTTGGACGCCAAGCCATCAAGCCCGGGAATTTGGCTGCCGCCGCCCGTCAGGACAATCTGCTGGCTTGGCAGATGTTCAAATCCGGCAGCGTCCAGACGCATGCGCACCTCTTCAAGGATCTCTTCGACGCGGGGGCGCATGATGCCGATCAGTTCGGCACGCGACACGGTGCGCCTGTCATGTTCCCAGTCACCCGTTTCTCCGCCGACCTGGATCATCTCGCGGTCATCCATGCCGGTCGCCAACACACCGCCATAAAACGTCTTGATCCTTTCAGCCATTGCGGGGGCCACCTGCAGGCCCATGGAAATGTCGGAGGTGACGTGATCGCCGCCCATGCGCACGGCATCGGAATAGATCATGTGTTTGCGCATAAAGATCGAGATGCCAGTGGACCCGCCGCCCATATCAATACAGGCCGCGCCCAGTTCCTGTTCATCTTCCACCAGCGCCGAAATACCGGCGGCATAGGCGGATGACGCAACACCGGCCAGTTCAAGATCACACCGTTTGATACAGTAAAGCAGGTTTTCGATTACGCTGTCTTCCACCGTCATCAGGTGCATATCCGTAGTCAGCGTGTTGCCGATCTGCCCGCGCGGGTCGGCCAGACCGGAGCGGTGATCGAGCGCGAAGTTGATCGGCTGGGCATGCAGAACCTCGCGACCCTCCCCGAAATCGGGGGTTTCACACTCGGCCAGCACGCGGCCGATATCGCCTTCGGTGACGACCTGACCATGCACATCCACCTGCCCGTCCAGTCCGTAGGAGCGTGGCCGCCCGCCCGACAGACAGGCAATCACATGATCCACCCGAACATTAGCCATCTTCTGGGCGGCCTGCACAGCGGTGCGAATGGCGCGCTCGGTTTCAGCCATTGCGTCAACCTCGCCAAACCGCACGCCGCGTGACCGGGTTGTTGCCGCACCGATCACACGAAACGACGACTGCCCCGCCATGGATCCGACACCGTCCCCGGCACTATCGCGGGCGCCGAATTGCTCAGGTCCGTCGAAACGCAACACAAGGCAGGCGATTTTGGACGACCCCACATCAAGGATCGCAATCACGCCCCGTTGCATGGCCGCCTGACGCATGTTGCGCATGGCGCGCTGGGATTGGTAGAGATCTCTCATGGCTTGGGCACCTGTTCTTCTTATTATTGTTCGGCGTTGATCTGGCGCAAATTCGCCACGGCCTGTTCATTCAATCGGATGGTGGGGCGGGCTGGATGGCGCATGTCGACGACGGCGACATCACGTTCCAGAAGGTCTTGGGCCTGATTCAGTGCGACGATACGTTCGAACGCTGTTACAGGGTCGGTTGTGGGCAGCAAAATGCGCTGGCCGTTTTCAAGGATCACATCCCAGCGGCGCTCCCCCATCCGCACGACACCGCGCATACGCGGCGTGAGCGGGCCAGCGACGCGGTAAATCTCGAGCCCTTCGGCAAGGGCTTCGCGCGCACCGTCCCCTGTGATCAGCGGCAGGTCCGAGCGATTGGCGCGGGCCGTGATCGTCTGGATCAGCACGCCGTCCGCATCAATCAATTTCAATCCTTCCGGCGCACGAAACACGGCAACGGGTTGGCGCTGCGTAATGTTGACCTGCAAAATCCCGCCCGGGCGCACGCGCAACGTGGCATCCGCCACAGCCGGCAGTGCGGCGACTGTCTGACGCATGTCTTCAAGGTCAAGATCAAAGCTGGAGACCGGAAATTCGACCGGTAGCACCGTGCGCACATCCGCCGACAAGGTCTCATCGGCGCCATCCACGGCCATGACTTTCACCATGAATTCGTCACGCTGCTGGATTTGCACTTTGGTGTTGTTATAGGCGTCCGCAATCATCTGACGGTTGCTTTCGCGCGCGCCCCACCCTGCAATAAGGCCGGTGACCACCAGCAACGGCACACCGACCTTGACCAGTTTGCGAAACCCCGGCGTCAGCATGAGGCGTTGGTAGCGGTAGCCCCAACGGGAGGGCGCGGGGTCACGGCGCGGCGTGTCCGGGCGTTTTGCTCTTAGCGATCGCATGACGCGTCCTCCACCATCAAGGTCATCAATTCGGGGAAGCTGACACCGCAAAACGCTGCCTGTTCGGGGGCCAGCGATGTCGGCGTCATGCCGGGTTGGGTATTGGTTTCCAGCAAGATCAAACCATCGATGCCGCGGCTTTCGTCCCAACGGTAATCAGTCCGGCTCAGTCCGCGACACCCCAGAGCGTCATGGGCGCGCACGGCATACTCCAGACAGGCCTGAAAAATCTCGTCCGGCACGTCGGCGGGCAGGATATGCTTGGATCCGCCATCGCCGTATTTCGCCTCGTAGTCATACCAGCCATCAACAATAATATCGGTGACGGTAAACGGGCGGTCCCCCATCACAGCCGTCGTCAGCTCGCGGCCCGGCGCATAGGTTTCAACCATCAACGTGTCGGGGAGATCAGCCGCCAGTTTCGGTGTGCCGTTGGCAGCTTCGTGCACGAGATAGACGCCAACGCTGGACCCCTCGTTAAACGGCTTCACCACATACGGGGGCTCCATCACATGGGATGCCTCGATCTGCGCCTTGGTTGCCAGAACACTGTCCACAAACGGCAAGCCATGCGCGCGATACACGTCCTTTGTCTTTTGTTTGTCCATCGCAAGGGCCGATGCCAGCACACCGGAATGGGTGTAGGGGATACGCATCCATTCCAGCACGCCCTGCACCACGCCGTCTTCGCACCAGCGCCCGTGAAGTGCGTTGAACGCAACGTCCGGCTTCGCCGACTTCAGCTGCTCCACAAGGTCGACACCGGCATCTATTTCAACCACGTCAAACCCCGCGACGCGCAAGGCGGCCGCACACTCTTTGCCTGAACTCAGCGATACCTCGCGTTCAGCCGAAGGGCCGCCCATCAGAACGGCTATGGTTTTGGGTGTCCTGCTCGACACTCTACCGCCTTTTCGCAGACCTTTGTGGCCTGTCATTTATCTATTCTACCGCGCCCCTGCCTGTGGGGCATCGACCGCTTCGGGCGATCAGTCCGTCGGGGCTGGTTCGCCAACCCTCATGATTTCCCATTCTAGCGTTAAACCACTTGTTTCGTAAACCTTTTTTCGGACGTCTTCGCCCAAACCTTCAAGATCGGCGGCCGTTGCGCCCCCGGCGTTGGTCAAAAAGTTGGAATGCTTCGCGTTCATCACCGCGCCGCCACGGGTTGCGCCACGCATACCTGCGTCATCAATCACCTTCCACGCCTTGAGGTCATGGGTGTCATCCGCAGCACCCGTGCTGGAAAAACCCGCCGGATTGCGAAACGTGCTGCCCGCCGTGCGGTCCTTTGTCGGTTGCGTTTCATCGCGTTTGGCCAATTGTGCGGCCATGCGGGTTTCAAGTGTCGCGCCATCCTCGCGCGGGGACTTCAACGTGGCAGACACGATCACCGCGCCCTCCGGCAAGTCGGACGAGCGGTATTGCAAATTGAGGTCGGACGCCGCTAGCGTTTGCACGCGCCCGTCGCGCAGCACCACGCGCACGTCCACCAGCACATCGGCCATGTAATCGCCGTAACAGCCCGCATTCATGCGCACCGCCCCGCCGATTGAACCCGGAATCGTGCGCAGAAACGTCAGGTTCAGCCCCTCGGCCGCGGCTTTGCGCGCCACATGCGCGTCCAGTGCGGCGGCCCCTGCCCGCACGATGTCCCCGTCAAATTCGATCCCGTTGAACCCGCGCCCAAGGCGGATCACAACACCGCGCACCCCGCCATCGCGCACAATCAGGTTGGACCCGACGCCCATCGCAAAGACAGGCACGTCAGCGGGCAAAGCCGCCAGGAACGCGCTCAAATCATCTTCGTCCGCGGGCTGGAACAACACGTCAGCCGGCCCGCCCACGCGCATCCACGTCAGGCTCGACAGATCGCGATCAGGCGTCAATGCGCCGCGCACTTCGGGAAGGGCATTCAATATCATGGGGGTGTCATACCGACACACACCACTGCTGCCAAGTCAGTCGTGGTTCTGCGCGCTGTCGCGCCGCGCAGTGTTACGCGTGATGCCACTGATCAGGAAGGTGTATGTCATACTTTGCTTACACGACCGCGGCCGTACTTATTCCAACAGACATTGGGCGCGTGTCTGGATCACGAAAGATGCACCAGCGGAGGGAGCGCCGGGGTGCTTACCCGTCCGCCCGCTTGTAGGCACTGCGCAGCCAACGCGCCAGATAGACCACGGGCCAACGCAGCACGGATGCGCCCGCGATCAAAAACAGCATGCCCCAAAGGGGGCCGTTTATATAGGTGATGTAGCCCAGCAACGGAATACCGAATCCCATCAGGACATAGGCACGCCGCCAGTGGTTATCACGGCTTGGCATCATCGCCAGCACATTGGCAATAATCAGCCAGCCGCATCCAAGCATAACTGGAATCATTTTGGCACCTCCGGATTTTGGCCCCGTGCGCGGGCATAGAAATACTTGAGCGGGTTGCGAAACATCGACGCGAAGGCGGCAAAGGCTGCGACGCTCCACCCCCAGCCGAAATCATAGCCCAGCCAGACAATCAGCACCGGCGCCAGCGCCAGCAACGTAACGCCCGGGATATACTGGCGGCGCATCGGCAACAGCGCGGTGAACGTCGCTGCAAAAACCCAAAGGACGGACATCATGACAGACCAGCTCACACGATGCCCCCCAAGACCATCCGGCGGATCGGGCGTGCGAACATCAGCCCGCCCCCCATCGCCCCAAGCGCGACGGTCGCCTCGCCCGGATTGTGCTGCATGTGGATTAACATCATCCCAACAAACGCGATCGAAAACGCCCACAGCAAACGGCGCAGCCATTTGAACATGGGCAGCAACGCAACGATCAAAATTGCGCCAAGGATGAGCCATTCATAGGTCATGCGCGCAACAGATCCGGCAACGCATTGGCCCAGCCCGAAATCGACCCCGCCCCGAGGCAAACGACCATATCGCCGGGTTTGGCCTGTTCTTTCACGAGCCGCACAAGATCGGCTTCGTCCGTGATGGCACGCGCGTGGCGATGGCCTGCACGGATCAGCCCCGCGACCAGATCATCGCGTGTCGCGCCTTCGATCACGTCCTCGCCCGCGGCGAAAACTTCGGTGATGGCGACCACATCCGCGTCATTGAAACACGAACAATAATCCGCGAAATGATGGTGCAGACGGGTGTAGCGGTGCGGTTGGTGCACGGCGATGATCCGCCCCTCGCATGATTGGCGCGCGGCCTTGAGCACAGCCGTTATTTCTGTCGGGTGGTGGCCGTAATCATCGATGATAGTCACGCCATCAACCTCACCCACACGGGTAAAGCGGCGGTTCACGCCGCCAAAACCGGACAAAGCCGCGCGGATTTCTTCGCGTTTCATGCCAAGATAGCGCGCCACGGCAATGGCCGACAGTGCGTTGGACACGTTGTGATCACCCGGCATGGGCAGTTCACAGTCTTCAATCACCATATCTTCGTTCTGCAAAACCACATCGAAATGCGCGACGCCCTTTTTGTAG
>CBFHGD010000061.1:0-12966 GCA_965655275.1 Octadecabacter sp.
CCGCCACGGCGCATGATGGACCGCTCGAAGCTGTTGAAATCTGTAACCTGATCGAAAACATATTCAATCGGAGCCTCAATGTCGTCTCGTGCCGAAAAATCCATATGCCCGCTCGATCTGCAGCCTTTGCGGCCTGCTTAATTCATGTCCGCTCAGTCTAGCCGATTGGCGAGCCAATTCTCTAGCAAAAAATGTGCAATCGCACCTTTTCGGGCCGGTTTTATATCGGGGTGATGACCAAGAAATGACTGTTCCACTTCCGCGCGACTGACCCAGCGGGCGTCTTCCAGTTCAACCGGATCGAGAGTGATGTCTGCGGTCGTACCGACGCCATGACAGCCGATCATCAACGTCGACGGAAAGGCCCAAGGCTGGCTCGCCAGATAGCGCACGGGGCCAACCCGGATGCCCGCTTCCTCGAACACCTCACGACGCACGGCACCTTCAATCGTTTCACCCGGCTCAACGAAGCCCGCCAGCAGCGAATACATGCCATCCGGCCAGCCGGGTGAGCGACCCAGTAGGACCGCGTCATCTTTTTCAATCAGCATGATCACGACCGGATCTGTGCGCGGAAAATGGAACGTAGCACAGTCGGGACAAACCCGCCGCCAGCCTGCGTCGGCCACCTCGCTTTGCAAGCCGCAGGCCGAACAAAACCGATGGCTTTCATGCCAACCCAAGACAGCCTTGGCCGTCGCCGCCAGTTCGGCGTCGCGCGCGGGCAGGCTGGTCATGACCGCGCGCAATTCGGCAAAATGCGCGGCGGCGGGCAAGGTGGGATGGTGTTGCTCGGTCGGGTCCAGAAACGCGCCAAAATCTGCGGCTTCGCTAACGTCGGGGTCCCAACGCGTGAGGTTCACAGCAAAAACCGGGCCATCACCGTCGAGTCCGAGAAACAGGCGGTCCGGTGCCGCGTCCGTCATCACCGGATGATCCAACGGCACACGGGTCAGGCCCAAACCTGTCCCGTCCAGCGCCAGTTTGCCGCGCCATACCAGGATTGCGCGTGCGGACGGGTCCGCCACTTGTGCGGTTGCGTCGGCACGCAAATGTGCAGCACGGTCCAGACCCGACCCGCCAAAGGTAACTGTTTCTGCATGTTTCATATCCCGTTCGATGCCACGGCGACACAGGCGGCGCAATCCATAGCTGCCTCTTGCGTGATCGAACGTCTGGTCCTATATCAAACGCGAGGGGTTGGCGCGGGCAAGTGCCTCGCCAACCTGGTCAGGTCCGGAAGGAAGCAGCCACAACGAGCCCCACTTGGGTCGATGTCCAACCTCTCACCTCTAGCGAAAACGCGTTGCGTTCTTGCGGACGGGGACAGAGTGAAAGCGCAGCTTTTGCGGAGTCCCTAAATAGGATAGTCCAAATCTATGACACATATCCTCACCGCCCTCGGCTGGTCCCCCCACTTTGCGCGCCAGGTGCAATTGGACAAAGACAGCCACCCTGTGCGTATTGCCGCGGTGCACCGCACCCGCGTTGACGGGTTATCGGCGAACGGCCCTGTGTCTTTGTCGCCGGTCGCTGCCGCTGGCCTATATGCCGTTGGCGACTGGGTGATCGCCACAGGTGCCGCTGCGTCCGAACCGCTTGCGCGCACCACGCAGATCACGCGGCGCGCAGCAGGCGAAGAATCAAAACCCCAGCTCATTGCCGCTAACGTCGACACCTTGGGCATCGTCACCAGCTGCAACGCGGATTTCAATGTCGCGCGGCTGGAACGCTATCTGGCGATGTGCGCCGCGTCCGGGTGTTTGCCCTTGGTGATCCTGACAAAGGCCGATCAATGCGATGACCCGCAATCCTATGTGAAACAGGCCGAAAAACTGTCGCCCATGCTCAGCGCCATTGCGGTGAACGCGACGGATGACGAAGATGTCAAACGCCTGAACCCGTGGTGTTGTGACGGGCGGACATTAGCGCTCGTTGGATCGTCCGGCGTCGGTAAAACAACGATCCAGAACCGGTTAACCGAATTTGTGGATTTGACGCAAGGCATCCGTGACAGCGACGCCAAGGGGCGGCACACTACAACAAACCGCAATCTGCGCGCGACATTGGCAGGTGGCTGGTTGATCGACACGCCGGGCATGCGGGAGCTGCGTCTGGTGGATGCCGAGGACGGCGTGCAGGAAGTGTTTTCCGACATCACCGACCTTGCTGCACAGTGCAAATTTAATGATTGCGCGCACCAGAGCGAACCGGGCTGCGCCATCCGCGCGGCGATTGAGGCGGGGGTGTTAGATGCAAGCAGGATGGACCGTTGGCGCAAGTTGGAGCTGGAGAACAGGTTCAACACCGCGACCGTGGGCGAAAACCGCGCCCACGCGAAACGCATGCAAAAGATGTATAATGCAGGCAAGGAACGCGGACAGGCAAAACGCAAACGTTAGGTCCGTGTCGCCCAAACCATCTGCGCATCGGTTTCTACGGCACAGGAACGCGCGACGCGCAGAGTGTGCAGCGCAAGTTGTGGGTCCTGCCCCGCATCCACCATCAGCCGAAGCGCCGCCATGCCGGACCGACCACACCCGGCAAAGCAATGCACCAAAATCTTTCCGCCGCGCGCCAGCGCATCAACGCCCATGCGCGCGACATCGCCCCATTGCGCCACGATTTGGCCATCGGGGGCACCTAAATCGACGATTGGCAAATGCCGCCATGCGATACCCACGGCCAATAGATCCGCGCCAAAACCACCCGCCCCCACGCGGTCCAGTTCCGCCTGCGTCGTCATGGTCAGGACCAAATCAGGCGCCCAGAGCAGGATCGCGGACAAGTCCGCCTCGTAATTGCCGGACCGCCCCGGGATAGGTGATAGCGCAATCTGCCCTGCCCCCGCGTCCAGCGGATGAAGTGCGAAGTCAGCCGATCCCATGTGTCATCCCTCTCATGCATCCTCGCCTTAAGTTCTTTCAAAACTTACGTCCGGTGCCTGCACCCCGCAAGGCATGCGTGAAAGGGGCCTGATAAATGGTCTCTCTGGTGGACGTCGTTGGGGGCAACGCGTAGCTTAACAAAATGACCGAATCCGACGCCCCGAAGTATCAAGTCCTCGCCCGTAAATACCGGCCTGAAACCTTTGCCGATCTGGTGGGGCAGTCTGCAATGGTGCGCACGTTGAAAAACGCGTTTGCCGCTGACCGGATCGCGCAGGCGTTCATCATGACGGGTATCCGAGGGACGGGTAAGACCACCACCGCGCGCATCATCGCCAAGGGTATGAACTGCATCGGGCCGGACGGCACGGGCGGCCCTACGACGGAGCCCTGCGGGGTCTGCGAAAACTGCGTGGCAATTATGGAAGGCCGCCATGTCGACGTGATGGAGATGGACGCCGCGTCGCGCACCGGGGTCGGCGACATCCGCGAAATCATCGAGAGCGTGCATTACCGCGCGGCGTCGGCCCGCTACAAAATCTACATCATCGACGAAGTTCACATGCTCAGCACGTCAGCGTTCAACGCGCTGCTCAAAACGCTGGAAGAACCGCCCGAGCACGTCAAATTCATCTTCGCGACGACGGAAATTCGCAAGGTTCCGGTGACGGTGCTGTCGCGGTGCCAACGCTTCGATCTGCGCCGCATCGAACCTGAAGATCAAATCGCGCTGCTGCGCAAGATCGCTACGCTTGAAGGCGCTGAAATTACCGATGACGCGCTGGCGTTGATCACCCGCGCGGCCGAAGGCTCGGCGCGCGATGCGCAATCGCTGCTTGATCAGGCGATCAGCCACGGTGCGGGTGAAACAACGGCTGATCAGGTCCGCGCGATGCTGGGCCTTGCGGACCGTGGCCGCGTGTTGGACCTGTTCGACATGATCCTAAAAGGGCGAGCAGCGGAGGCGTTGCACGAGCTATCCAGCCAATATGCCGACGGCGCAGACCCGATGGCGATCCTGCGGGATCTGGCAGAAATTGCCCATTGGGTCAGTGTGATCAAGATCACACCGGACGCCGCCGAGGACCCCACCGTCGGACCAGACGAGCGCACGCGCGGCGCGGCGATGGCCGAAGCTTTGCCAATGCGGGTGCTGACGCGCCTATGGCAAATGCTACTAAAGTCGCTTGAAGAAGTGGCGATGGCCCCCAACGCGATGATGGCTGCGGAAATGGCCGTGATCCGCCTGACGCATGTGGCCGACCTGCCCAGCCCCGAAGAATTGGTGCGCAAACTGGACGCCGCGACGCCGCCGGCCCCCACAGGCCCGGGTGGCCCAAGCGGTGGCGCACCGCGCGCCGCACCCGCTGCACAGACCAACGCGCAATCCACCGCGCCCGCCCCGACCCATGCGGGACCGAGCGGGACAACCATGTCGTCCACAGGCGCTGCAGTGGCCGTCGCAAACGATGAGGCCCTCGCCCATTACCCTACATTCGATCATGTGGCGGAATTGATCCGCCATCACCGTGACGTCAAACTGCTGGTCGAAGTTGAAACCGGCCTGCGCCTTGTCGCTTATCAGCCCGGCCGGATCGAATTTGTCCCGACCGAAAAGGCCCCCCATGACCTTGCCCAACGGCTTGGATCACGCCTTCAGGCATGGACGGGCAATCGTTGGGCCGTGACCGTCGTGAACGATGGCGGCGCGCCGACCATTGCCGAGGTGCGCGACGCCGAAATGACCGCCCTGCACGGCAAGGCCGCTGCGCACCCGCTGGTGCAAGCGGTGCTGATGCAATTCCCCGGTGCAAAAATCGCCGATATCCGCACGCCGAAGGCGCTTGAGGCAGAGGCCAGCGTGGAAGCATTGCCCGAAGTCGCGGACGAATGGGACCCCTTCGAGGACAGCTAACTTGCAGCACGCCCGTCGCGCCATTAACTAATCCAAGACATACATTCAGGAGATCTTAGATGTTCAAAGGACTTGGCGGGCTCGGCGATATGGCCGGCATGATGAAAAAGGCCCAGGAAATGCAAAAGCAGATGGGCCAGCTGCAAGAGGACCTGCACGACATCATGGTCGTCGGCGAAAGCGGCGCGGGTTTGGTCAAGGCCACGGCCAGCGCCAAGGGCGAGCTGAAGGCGCTCGACATCGATCCGTCGATCTTCAACGGTGACGACAAGGAAGTTGTCGAAGACCTGATCCTCGCTGCGATCAAGGACGCGCAGGGCAAGGCGTCCGACAAAGCACAGGAAGAAATGGCCAAATTGACCGATGGTTTGGGATTGCCCGCCGATATGAAACTGCCGTTCTGATTTGAAAGAACAGCTTTCAGACGGGTGCGGTGTGGCGAAGTGCATGATCGCAGTTTACGGGCCGCACACAGGAATGGTTTAACGATGACCCAAGCCCCCAAAGACATCGAAACCCTGATCGATCTGATGGCCCGTTTGCCCGGCCTTGGGCCGCGGTCTGCACGTCGCGCGGTGCTGCATCTGATCAAGAAACGCGGGCAATTGATGACCCCTTTAGCCGAGGCGCTGGCAACCGTCGGTGCAACGGCACGCGCCTGTTTGAATTGCGGCAATATCGGCACGGCGGACATCTGCGACATTTGCGAGAGCGAAAAACGAAACATTGGCCAGATTTGTGTGGTTGAGGACGTCGCGGACCTTTGGGCGATGGAGCGGTCCGGCGTGTTCAAGGGACGGTATCATGTGCTGGGCGGCACGCTGTCGGCACTGGATGATGTGGGGCCGGACGAATTGCGCATCCCCAAACTACGGGATCGCATCACCACTGAAAACATCACCGAAGTGATCCTTGCGCTGGGGGCGACAATCGACGGCCAGACGACGGCGCATTACATCGCGGACGAATTGCGCGGTGTACAGGTCACGTCGTTGGCACAAGGCGTGCCCGTTGGCGGCGAATTGGATTACCTTGACGATGGCACGATCACGGCCGCCCTGAACGCGCGCAAAGCGCTATAAAAAAGGGCCCCGGCGTTTCTGCCGGAGCCTGTGTTCGTTTTTCGGTCAATCCGTGTGGGATCAATCCTTGTCTTCGTCTTCCTCGGACTCATCTGGCAGATTGAAGAACGTGTCCTTATCCGGCACAGACGTGTCCTCGGGAAGTTCGGGCGCGTCGCTGAGCGTGAACGTCTCGAGCCCTGCAATCCCTGACGGGATCTTCGCATCTTCGCCCCCGCCAAGGCTCTGCTCGGTGCTGACCAGCTTGCGGCGCTCGTCATCGCTCATCACGCCGCCTTCTTTGGCTTTCTTGGCAGCAGCCTTTTGCACGGCCGCGTCCAGCTCGGACTGCTTACACAAGCCCAGCGCTACAGGATCAATCGGTTCAATGTTGTTGATGTTCCAGTGCGTGCGCTCGCGGATCGCCTGAATAGTCGGCTTCGTTGTGCCAACCAGTTTGGAAATCTGGCCATCCGTCAACTCCGGGTGGAATTTCACCAACCAGTAGATCGACGCAGGGCGGTCCTGACGTTTGGACAGCGGCGTATAGCGCGGGCCGCGGCGCTTTTCTTCGCCAGCCGACGCCGGATTGAACAAAAGCTGCAGGTTGTATTTCGGGTCGGCCTCGGCCTTATCAATCTCGGCTTGCGTCAACTGCTTGTTGGCGATCGGGTCGAACCCTTTGACACCTGTCGCAACATCGCCGTCCGCGATGCCTTGCACTTCCAGCTCGTGCAGGCCGCAGAACGTAGCGATCTGACGGAAGGTCATTGTTGTATTGTCGCACAGCCAGACTGCTGTGGCTTTGGCCATAATTGGTGTGCCGCTCATCGCGTCTTCTCCTAAATCAATCGACATGCCTTTCCCGCGCCCTTGAAGGGGCAGACCGTTTTCGGCCGGGTTCACATTGTCGGGGAACTTGAAGCATATATAGTCACGCGAAGGATGTATGGAAAGACCCCAAATGCTACGATTTCTAGTCCTGTTTCTTGTGTTGGCCCAACCGCTGCGCGCGCAAGACGTTGCGGAGGAGTTCGATTACTACGTTTTGTCTCTGTCGTGGTCGCCAAACTGGTGCGCGCTGGAGGGCGATTCCCGCGGGTCGCCCCAATGCGACGAGGACCGCGATTTCGGATGGGTGCTGCACGGGCTGTGGCCGCAATACGAGCGCGGCTGGCCCGCTTATTGTCTCCATTCATTCCGCAATCCGTCACGTGCAGATACCCGCGCGATGGCCGACATCATGGGCACCTCTGGGTTGGCGTGGCACCAGTGGAACAAACACGGGTCGTGTTCTGGCCTGTCACCAGATGATTACTATGCGCTGGCTCGGCTGGCGTATGAGCGCGTGGTGCGCCCCGAAGTCTTCCGCCGCCTTGAGAACCCCGTCACCCTGCCCGCCTCGCTGATCGAAGAGGCCTTCATGCGCGACAACGCAGGGCTGGATGCGGACGAAATCACCATCACCTGCCGGTCTGGTCGTATACAGGAAGCGCGGATTTGTTTGACGCGGGATCTGGAACTGCGGGAGTGCGGGGCGGATGTTGTGCGCGATTGCACGCTGGATGATGCCTTGTTTGATCCGGTAAGGTAATTTGGCTGGACTCTTGTGTCCGCAAGGCGGGCCAAAGCGGCCATTTGCAGGCGCGGTTATTGCTAGCGTAGCATTTTGTTCGCAGTTGAAGCGCCGAAGGTCACTGAGCGCCACAGGTTTCACCAAAACGGCGATTCAAATTGACTGTTAATCCTACAAAGAAAACTGACTTTTCAGTGCTGGGTGACTTATCTTGCAATACGCCAGTGTGGCGGATGCCAAGGCAATGAGCCCCGTACGCAAAGTGCGGCGGGGCCCATCGACGTCGTGAAGCGGTACGTTATTCCATGGTGACGGGGAAGAACATCGTCTCGCCGGAGTGGTCATCTACGCCGTCGTTGTCGGTAGAAACCCACATCGTGCCATCGGTCGCGATGGCAAGACCTTCGACCTTATCGAGGACATAGCCACCCGTGGATGTTAGATAGGGCAACAGATCCACGACCAGTTCAGGCTCCAGCACGGCAGGCGTCTTACCAAGTGCGACCATGCCCTCCATCGCCGACATCGGCACGCGGGTGATGAGCTTGGTCACAGCGCGGGTGTCGTGCTGGTTGTCGCGTTCAATGAAATACATATAATCGCCATGTGCGACGATTTCTGACAAGCCGACCCAACCCGTTGCCGGCTCGGTCTTGGCGTAGTGGATTACCGACCATTCTTCGGTTTCCAGATTGTAGCCAAGGACTTTGGAGTGGTTTGCCGGATCGTCGCGCCATTCGCGCTGCACGGCGACATAGAGCATGTCTCCGACGCGGGTGATACCTTCAAACCCAAAACGCATTTCAACGGCCAATAGTTCGTTTGGCAACGCGATATAATCCTCAATCGCGCCCTCAGAACCAACGTGATAAATCGCATGGGGCACCAGACGGTCAGACCGACCCTCAGAGGCGATCCAGAAGCCGCCGTCACCGTCTAGCGCAATGCCTTCCATGTCCAATAGCTGCGCGGGCTGACCTTCGCGGGTCACGCGGATTGTGCCTACGATCTTTGCAGGAGATTCGGACACATCGATATGAAAGATCGTGGGCTGCATCCCATAAAAGCTGTCAGACACAGCGTAGATCGTGCCGTCCTCGGCCATAACCTGACCAGAGATCGCGCCCCAGCCCGTCAACTCATCCATACCCGCTGAGGTCAGATGCGGGTAGGTGGCCGCGGCCTCTTGGTATTCAAACAGCATGACGTGTGCCCGAGCGCCCGCATCATCGACCTCGTTGGCAGAGACTAGCAGGTTACGCTCTGGGATTGTCACATAGCCCTCTGGCCCGATGCCGGATGGCAAGAGCTGCGTCAATTGAGGGGCAGCGGGATCGGTGATGTCATAGACACCCACGATGGAGGACCGCTCCGCGCCGACAAAGACGTAAGGCGTGCCGCCATAGACATCAAACGTTACGCTTTCGGGTTCCACGCCTTTATTGCCTGAGCGTTCTTCGGGGTAGTGGCCCAGCGAAATGATGGCATGTTCGAACGAAACGCCACTTTCATAGACAACATCACCGTCCTGACTAAAGATCGTCCAGCCGCGCGATCCGCCGTCCATGTCGCCCTCATTGGCCATGGCAAAGTGCGTGTCGTCAATCCATGTGATGCTGTCGGGTTCACGCGGGACAGTGATTGTCTGGTTGAACACCAGCGCGCCTTCTTCTTCGGTATCCACACCTTCCAGCGTCACTTCACCGGCGGAAAAGTGGCTCAGCACCTCGCCCGCTGAGGACAGAACGATAATGTGGTTGTTTTCCTGCATCGTCACGACGACTTCGTTTTCGGCGTTGATTGATACGAACTCCGGCTCGGGATCTTCTGGTGCGATGTCGGCAAGGCCGGTCACATCAGCGACGCGGGCAGTGTCACACGCGATCAGGCCCTCGGCTGTCAGATCAACCATAAAGACGGAACCGGCAGGCATCTGGCCGACGCGGCCATCGCCAAGGTCTTCGTCACGTTCGTTTTCGATTGCAACAGCAAGGAAGGATCCGTCTGGCGCGATACCGACGCTGTCAGGCTGACCGGGCAGATCGCAACGCCCTACTTCTTCTTGCGTCGTCACGTCGATCTCCACCAGAAAGCCCGATGGTTCTGTGTAGCTGACAGAGGTGTTTACGCCCGCAAGCGCATAGTTCCCGATCACGGCAACCGATGTGGGCTCGCCCTCCGGCATGAATACACCTAGGGGGGCGGGGCTTGTGGGGTCTGATATATCGATGAAGCCAATCGAGGCCCCGGGGCTGTCCGTATAGACCAACGTCATCCCATCGGCAGTGGCCGCAATAATCTCGGCAGAGGTTTCTTCGGCCTCCGGCAGGTTATCGGCGACTTGAAACGACGCAATCCGGTTGAAATTCATGTCTTGTGCGTAGGCTGGCAGCGCAAAACAAGCGAGTGAAGATGTAATTAGTAGCGTGCGAACGGTCATGTCTCTTTCCTATCAATTCGGGTGTCAAAGCGCGCTTGATGCAGCGAATCCCCCCTGGGAGCGAAACATGGAACTGTAACAGGAAGGCGACGGCGCAGGCCTATAAATGACAGACTCTACGCCACGAAGACCGCGTGTCAGGCGATACGTGCGCCCTTTGCCCAAACGCCGCGCAACACTGGCGTGCCTGGGGTATTCTTAACCCTCAAGACATCACCGCGCAGTCCTGTTTGGAGGCTGCCACGATCCGGCAATCGCGCGGCGAGTGCAGGTGTGCGGGTCACTGTCGCAATCGCGCGTGGTAGATCGTCCCAGACATCCGAGATGCGGAAGGCCGACATCAACAGCCCACCGGGCACATAGTCGGACGACAGAATATCCAGCAGATCGGCCTCGGCGAGTTCCATTGCGGCGACGTTGCCGGAATGGGACCCGCCGCGGATGACGTTGGGCGCCCCCATCATGACTGCAATACCATGGTCTCGGCAAGCTTGTGCGGCCTCCAGAGTGGTTGGAAACTCTGCGAACCCGACGCCGTTTTCTTGCGATGTTACAACGTGATCGCGGGTCGTGTCATCATGACTGGCCAGAACCGCACCCAGTCGCTTGGCCTCTAGCACGGCACCCTTCTCGTGCTTGTCGCCGAACCGGGCCTGCAACCTTTTCAGGTTAGCTACATGTTCAGCAAAGTCGTTGTCATCCATGCCACGCTTCTTGGCAACATAGGTGCGCAGGGCGGTCAGGTCGCGGAATTGGCGTTGACCGGGGGTGTGATCCATCAGGCTCACGATACCGACACAGTCATCGGGCGTGAAACGGGCCAATTCTTCGAGAAGGGTTTCAGAACAAATCTCTGCACGTAGATGCAAGAAATGGCTGATCTTGAATACGCCGATGGCGCGGGCCGCCAGTAGCTCGTCAGCAACCGCGCGCGCATAGTCGATATAGCGCCCTTTGCCTGAATGGATGGATCCCGCGCGCAAAGCGTCAAACACGGTGGTGATCCCGACCGATGCCAATTCCGCATCATGGGCGATCAGCGCAGGCAAGTGCGGCCAGTCCACTTCGGGGCGCGGCTCCATATGGCGCTCTAAGTTGTCGGTGTGCAGTTCGACCAGACCGGGCATGACGAAATCGCCAGCGCAATCCAAGCTACCGCTTGGTTTGTGATCGCCTTCGGCAATTTCGGTGATCACGCCTTGCTCAATCGTGATGGATCCTGTCAGAACCTGATCAGGCATGACAAGACGCGCATTAGCGAGGCAAAGGTCGCCTGACATAAACCTGTCATCTGAGTGGTCCATAGCTTCAGGTCTAAGAGGATAATTCATGAAATACACTCGTTTCGCGATTTATGACGCGCCGGTTGATGACGCATTGGCCAACTTTGGGGCGACTTGGCTGGGCTGGGATCTTCGGACAGGCCGCTTCACTCGTCAGGCAGACATGCCCGGTTTGGATGACATTACGATGACACCGCGCAAGTACGGCTTTCACGGGACGTTGAAACCGCCGTTCAGGCTGGCGGATGGCCTTTCTCTCGATGAATTGCGGGCGAGTGTAGCGGACTTGGCTGGGCGCTGCGCGCCTGCACAGAGCGGTGGTTTGACGCTGACGACAATGGGCGGATTTCTGGCGTTGACCCCGACGGGTGATTTGACCGCGCTTGCACGGGTCGCAAGCACATGTGTGCGCGACCTCGATGCCTTTCGCGCCCCTGCATTCGAGGCCGAATTGGTGCGTCGTCGCAGCACAGGCCTGAGCGCGCGACAAGAGGCGCTGATGCGGCGCTGGGGCTACCCCTATGTGCTTGAGGAATTCCGTTTTCATTTAACGCTGAGCGGGCGGTTGCCCGAGGCGGATCGCGCCGCATGGATGAACACGGCGCTGGCGCACCTGCCGCCATTGGCGGAGCGCTATGAGTTGGGCAGCATTGCCTTGTGTGGTGAGCGTCCCGATGGGAAATTTGAACTTATCCAACGCTACGCTCTCACAGGTTGAAGAAGCGACAGGGCTTGCGCGATTGTTGCATCGAGTGCACCGTCATTACTTACCGTCATCACCGTCAACCCGACGGGCAATGGTTTGGTCGCTTGCGCCAAACGTTTCGCAATCTGTGCCTCGCTTTCGCGGCCGCGTGCCTTCAGACGCGACGCAAGCGTCTCTGGCCGTGCGGTGATGTTAAGGACACAAAAATGGGCAAAGGCCGCATCACCTGCCAGCAGTGCAGAACGTGAAAAATTTGCAAGGCAGTCTTGCCCTCTGCCTAGAACAGTTTGAATGGACGTGGGTATGCCATACTGCAAATCATGCGCGCCCCAATGAACGGCAAAATGCCCGAGCGTGGCCAGTTCATTAAACTTTTCCACGCTGACGGCATCAAAGGCCTCACCACCTAATTCTGGCGCACGCGTGATCATGCGGCGTACCAGATACAACGTCGAATCAGCTGCGGCGAGCCCTTCCATGACGCTGTCCTTGCCCACACCGGACGGGCCGACCACCGCAATTAGACGCCCGTTTTTCATGCCGCAATTCCGGGTGTAAATTGGCTCACGTCAATTTCACGGTCGCAGACGCGGATGCGCGCGGCTTCATCGTGAAAGATACCGATGATAGCTGCGCCTCGGGCTTTGGCCTCTTCGATAAGGGACAAGACCACTTCACGATTTGCCGCATCAAGGCTGGCTGTGGGCTCATCCAGCAGCATCGCCGGATAAGGGTGGGCAAAGCCACGTGCTATGTTCACGCGCTGCTGTTCACCACCCGAAAAGGTTGTGGGTGACAAGGACCAAAGCCGCTGTGGAATATTAAGTTTGGCCAACAATTCTTTGGCACGGGCCTGCGCATCGGTCGCACTGGCACCCACGGCGCGCAGCGGTTCGGCCACCACATCCAGCGTCGGCACGCGCGGTACGACCCGCAGGAATTGGCTCACGTATCCAAGGGTCTCACGGCGCAAAGCGATCACGTCGCGCGGTTCGGCCTGCACCACGTCGGTCTTGTCGATCAGGATTTGCCCGGCTTGCGTCAGATAGTTGCCATAGATCATCCGCATCAGCGTCGATTTTCCGGCACCAGATGCG
>CBFHGD010000062.1:0-12728 GCA_965655275.1 Octadecabacter sp.
CTGAAACTAGGCGTGAAACGCGAGAACGTCTGGCTGTGTGACATCGACGGTCTGGTCTATGAGGGGCGCGAGGCGGAAACATCGCCGCAAAAAGCGGAATTCGCCCAAGGCACAGCGTCCGCCACGCTGGATGATGTGATTGGCGGGGCTGATCTGTTCCTCGGGCTGTCAGGCCCCGGTGTGTTGAAGCCGGACATGGTCGCTAAGATGGCCAAGAAACCAATCATTTTTGCGTTGGCCAATCCCAATCCGGAAATCACGCCCGATGCCGTGCGCGCCGTCGCACCCGACGCGATCATGGCAACGGGGCGCAGCGATTTTCCCAATCAGGTCAACAATGTGCTGTGTTTCCCATTTATCTTTCGCGGGGCGCTGGATGTGGGTGCCACAGAGATCAACGATGAAATGCAAATCGGCTGTGTGCAGGGCATTGCCGCCCTTGCGCGCGCCACGACAAGCGCGGAAGCCGCTGCCGCCTATCAAGGCGAGCAGATGACCTTTGGCCCCGAATACCTGATCCCAAAACCGTTCGATCCGCGCCTGATGGGTGTGGTCGCCAGCGCCGTCGCCAAGGCCGCGATGGAAACCGGCGTGGCACAGCGCCCCGTCGATCTGGACAGCTACAAGGCCGCATTGGACGCGTCGGTGTTCAAGTCTGCCATGTTGATGCGCCCTGTGTTTCAGGCTGCCGCGACCGCGTCGCGCCGGATTGTGTTTGCCGAGGGCGAGGATGAGCGGGTGTTGCGCGCCGCACAAGCCGTGCTGGAGGAAACAACAGAAACGCCGATCCTGATCGGTCGACCGGACGTGATCCGCGCCCGTGCCGAGCGGGCGGGCCTTGAGATCAATATCGACAACCTTGATATCGTAAATCCCGAAAACGACCCGAGGTATCGCGATTATTGGGAGACATATCATGGGCTTATGTCGCGAAATGGCGTCACGCCGGATATCGCCCGCGCTGTTATGCGCACAAATACTACGGCGATTGGTGCGGTCATGGTGCAGCGCGGCGAGGCCGATAGCCTGATCTGCGGCACCTTCGGGCAGTTCCGCTGGCACCTGAATTATGTCGAACAAATTCTTGGTGTTGTGGGGGCCGACCACACGGCGCAAGGCGCGCTGAGCTTGATGATCCTTGAAGACGGGCCGTTGTTTATAGCCGACACGCATTGCCGCACGGAGCCTACGCCCGAGCAAATCGCGAAGTCCGCGATCGGGGCCGCGCGCCATGTGCGCCGCTTCGGGCTTGAACCGAAAGTCGCGTTTTGCGCCCAGTCCCAGTTTGGCAATTTGCAATGCGACACGGGCACCCGGCTGCGCGCTGCGATGGCCATTCTGGACGCGCAAGAGGTTGATTTCACGTATGAAGGCGAGATGAACGTTGATGCCGCGCTGGACGCTGAACTGCGCGAACGCCTCTTGCCCGGTGGCCGCATGGACGGGGCTGCAAACGTGTTGATCTTTGGCCATACGGACGCGGCCAGCGGCGTGCGTAACATCCTGAAAATGAAGGGTGGCGGGCTTGAAGTTGGGCCGATTTTGATGGGCATGGGCAACCGTGCGCATATTGTGACCCCGTCGATCACCGCGCGCGGGCTGTTGAATATGGCCGCGCTTGCAGGAACGCCGGTGCAGCATTACGGCTAGGGGTTCGCCAAAGCGCGCAGCGCTTAACGCGCAACCAGTCGCGCGACGCTGACGCGGCCTGTGGTCAGATCCGTGAACGTAAGCCTGTCGTCCCCGGCCTGCACGACGCGGGCGCACGACAGCGGCGCGGTTGCGCCCGTGGCATCGTTCGGGGCGGCGTCGGTGCAAAACCGGTCCCCCCGCAGGGTCCATTCGAACGGCACAGGCAGGGCCGGTGCGTCTTCATACAGGGCGGACCCGCGCCCGTTTTGAAACAGCTGTAGCGTCACGGGTGGGCCGCTGGCACCGTCCGCGCGCAGCAACAGGTCATGTGTGGTGAGCGTAAGGCCCAAACCGGTCAGCGGGGGTGGCGTGCACCCCGTCAGAACCGCGACCACAAGTCCGCCAAGCATGGATCGTCGCTTCATGATGCCCCCCTGTCCCTCCCTATCGCGATGCGACGGGCGCGCCAAAAGGAATCGCAGACCTTACGCTTTCTGACCCTTTAACATTTGCAGTTTTGCAAAACCGGGACATACACTTAGCAGGGGTCGCGCAGATCAGAAGGTTTGCAAATATTTGCAATGCCGCCCTGCGACATTTTGCAAAGTCTCGCGGCTTGGGGCGCTAACAGGCTTGCTCCACGCGGCCCACACAGCCTATCCCTAGGCAAACCAAGGGGAGGATACCATGGGTTACCGCGACGTATATGAGGGCTGGAAGGCCGATCCCGAAGCATTCTGGATGAAGGCAGCCGAAGCCATTGATTGGGTCACACCGCCCAGCAAGGCCCTGTTTGACGATAAAGCCCCCATCTATGAGTGGTTTCGCGATGGCACGCTGAACGCCTGCTACAACGCAGTGGACCGCCACGTGGAAAATGGCCGCGGGGAGCAGACGGCGATCATTTATGACAGCCCGATCACCCACACCAAGCGCGAGATTTCGTTCGTCGAGCTGCGCAACCGTGTTGCTACCCTTGCCGGTGCCTTGCGTGCCAAAGGTGTGCAAAAGGGCGACCGCGTTATCATCTATATGCCGATGATTCCCGAAGCGATGGAGGCGATGCTGGCCTGTGCGCGTCTTGGGGCTGTGCATTCGGTTGTGTTTGGCGGGTTCGCCGCTAACGAACTGGCCGTGCGGATTGACGATGCAACGCCCAAGGCGATCATCGCTGCGTCCTGCGGGCTGGAGCCGGGCCGCGTGGTGCATTACAAACCCCTGCTGGATGGCGCCATAGAACTGGCGGAACACAAGCCTGATTTCTGCGTCATTTTCCAACGCGAACAAGAGGTTGCAGAGCTGATTGAGGGGCGCGATTACAACTGGCACGGCTTCCAGTACGGGGTCGAGCCCGCCGAATGCGTGCCGGTTGAGGGCAATCACCCCGCCTATATCCTCCATACCTCCGGAACCACAGGCGCGCCCAAAGGCGTGGTGCGCCATACAGCGGGACATGTGGTTGCGCTGAACTGGACGATGAAGAATTTTTACAACGTCGACCCGGGGGATGTGTTTTGGGCGGCATCGGATGTGGGTTGGGTCGTGGGACACAGCTACATCTGTTACGGGCCGCTTATCCACGGCAACACCACCATTGTGTTTGAAGGCAAGCCCGTCGGCACGCCGGATGCCGGCACCTTCTGGCGGGTGATTGAAGAACATAACGTCAAAAGTTTCTTTACCGCACCCACAGCGTTTCGTGCGGTGAAGCGCGAAGATCCGACAGGCGAGTTCATCAAGAAATACGACCTCTCCTGCCTCGGACAGATCTATGTTGCGGGCGAGAGGGCGGACCCTGACACCATTATCTGGATGCAAGAAAAACTGGGCAAGCCGGTTTATGACCACTGGTGGCAAACCGAAACCGGTTTCCCCATCGTCGGCAACCCTGCGGGGATCGAGGCGATGCCTGTCAAAATCGGGTCGCCCACCGTGGCTATGCCCGGCTATGATGTGCAAATTCTGGATGAGGAAGGCCACCCGTTGCCGGCTGGCGAATTGGGCGCGATCGCGATCAAACTGCCGCTTCCTCCGGGCACTCTGCCGACGCTGTGGAATGCCGAAGACCGGTTTGTCAAAAGCTACCTCAGCACCTTTCCGGGGTTTTACGAAACCGGCGATGCGGGCCTGTTGGACGAAGACGGCTATCTTTACGTCATGGCGCGCACGGACGATGTGATTAACGTCGCCGGTCACCGGCTGAGCACGGGCGCAATGGAAGAGGTGCTGGCCAGCCATCCCGACGTGGCAGAATGCGCCGTCATTGGCGTGACCGACCAGTTGAAAGGCCAGCTTCCCATGGGGTTTGTCTGCCTGAACAAGGGCTGCACGACGTCAGATGAGGATGTCGTCAAAGGCTGCGTGAAACTGATCCGCGACAAAATCGGTCCGGTGGCCGCGTTCAAATTGTGCACCGTGGTCGATCGTTTGCCCAAGACCCGCTCCGGCAAAATCCTGCGCGCAACGATGGTGAAAATCGCCGATGGCGCGGACTTCAAGATGCCCGCAACCATTGATGATCCGGCAATTCTGGATGAAATCAAAGAGGCGCTGAAGCCGATGGGCTACGCGAAGGGGTGAATGGTTGCCATTGCGCCGCCAAATACCCTCAACGCCTGTTTAGGTCTTGAACGGGGTTTGGCCCGCTTTTCTGAAATTGCAGACCCCTAGCGAGGGTCTGCAAATTGGTGTGGGGAAACAAGGCCTTCCTAGAGCACGGTCCAGAGCTGGAACACCAACCCGATCGCAAATGAACCTGTGAGCGCAATGCCGAGGTAGAGCAGGAACACTTCCTTTTTGACCAAGGCCCAGACTGCGATGGCTGCGGGCAGCGAGCTGACCCCGCCAGCCACCAGAAACGCCATGCCCGCACCGGGTGCCATACCTTGGCCCACTAGCCCGCCGACCAGCGGCAGCGCGGCATAGCCATTCAGATAGGCAGGCACACCTACAAGCGTTGCGATCCCGATCGGGGCGATGCCCGTGCCACCCAGCGAGCGTGCGACCAGATCGGCGGGGAGCCAGGCCAGCATCAGGCTTTCAAGGATAAAGGCGAGGGTCAGCCATTTGGCGAGGAACAGCGTGGTTTTGATGCCTTCGCGCCAGAATTTGGTGACACGCGCCTCTTCGCTCCAGAATTTCCAGACAACAGGCTGAACCGTGCGGACCTTGCTGCCCCCGCACCCGCCATTGCCCACACCTTCGCGCAGCGGGTCGGACAGACCGCCCGCACGGGACAAGCCATGAACGATGAGGCCGCCGAATATACCAAGGCTCAGCGCGGCAATTGTTTTGCCGATGGCGAACTCGAACCCCAGCACACCGGTGGTCAGAAAGAACATCGACGGGTCCATCACCGGCGAGGCCAGCCAGAAGGCCATGACCGCCGAAAGCGGAACACCCATCGCCAGGAGTGCGGCAATGAGGGGAATGACACCGCACGAACAAAACGGAGAGAGCCCTCCGACAACAGCCGCAACAAAGATCATCATGAGAGGGGAACCGGTAAAGGCCCGCGCGATCAGCCCGTCCGCGCCCGTCGCCCCCGCATAGGCCGCGATCCCGACGGATAGGGCAAGGAAGGGCGCCACGTTCGCGAGGTTCTGCGCGACGAAACCTGTCGTGGTCACCCCAAGATCGAATGCAAAGATGAACAGCAAGGCGAGAATACCTGCCGAGACAAGCCAGACCTTTTCCTTCGTCCAGAACCGCTGAAGGAGGTCATTGGCCCGCGGCGGGGCATTGGGGGTTAGTTCAGTCATGTCCAAATCCTTAGATTTATAGTTTATTCAGGCCGCAAAAAATCACCATCCGCGTCATGCGGCATCCCGCCGCGTCAGTGTCACCCCTGTGCAGCATTGCGACGTCAGGAACGACACCGTTTGATGCATGACATCGAAATCCACGCGGTTGATGATCTGGCGCCCTTGCCGTTCTTGAGTGACCAGTCCGGCGTCCACCAGAGTCTTGAGGTGGTAGGCAAGGGTCGACGCCGCCATGTCGAGATGCTGGCCGATATCACCGATGTTAAGGCCGTCATTTCCTGCCCGCACCAGCAACCGGAAGATTGTCAGCCGCGTGTCATGGCCAAGAGCGGCAAGGGAGAGAGCTGCGGAGGTGTGTTTCATCATAAAAGCACCATAAAACTACAAATATAGTTTTGTCAAGATACCTTATGCAGTTGGACGCTTTGGCCGATGTAACGAAGGGCTGAGCTGCGCGAGGCCGTTACCCTGATCCTTATGCAAATTGTTCGCGGATCAGGCGTTCTTCGAGGCCATGGCCGGGGTCGAACAGGATGCGGTGCTGGATTTCGGGCGCCGACCAGACGTCGACCAGCTTAACATCCTTGACCGATACCCCGTCCGCGTCCGCGTTGACGGGACGTTTGGCGGCGTTTGTCACCTCGAACGTCACGCGGGCGGATTTGGGCAGCAGCGCGCCGCGCCAGCGCCGGGGCCGGAACGCGGCCACCGCCGTAAGCGCCAATACATCAGAGCCGATGGGCACGATCGGCCCGTGCGCGGAGTAATTATAGGCGGTCGAGCCTGCGGGCGTTGACAACAGCGCGCCGTCACACACCAGTTCATCCATCCGCAATTTACCATCCACATAGATGCGCAGTTTGGCGGCTTGCGGCCCGGCGCGCAGCAGCGAAACTTCGTTAATTGCCAGTGCCTTATGTTCGGTTCCATTGACGCAGGTGGCGGCCATATGCAGCGGATTGATGACCTCCTCCTCGGCCTGCGCCAGGCGTTCGCGCAGCCCTTGGGCGGAGTAATTGTTCATCAGGAATCCAACGGTGCCGCGGTTCATCCCGTAGACGGGCGCGGGGAGCGCCTGTGTCTCATGCAGGGTTTCCAGCATGAATCCGTCCCCCCCCAGCGCCACGATAATGTCCGCCTGCGCGACCGGCACGCCGCCATACTGCGACGACAACGCCGCCTGCGCGGATTGCGCGATAGGGGCGTCGCTGGCGACGAATGCGAGCTTTTTGAGCGCGGCCATGGCCCGTCCTTCATTGGTTTCAATCGTTTGTCCCCTGCCCGTATCGGAAACGCAAGTCGCGGATCGGATGCAAACTGCCGGAGCGGACATAATAAACATGCACACTTTGGGGTTTTATGGCGCGAGGCGAGCGCCTATGAACTGACCAAACATTGCCCCCAAGGAGTCTATCATGACGGCCAAAACCAAAGACGCCGGTTTCTTCACCGAGAGCCTTGCCACCCGCGACCCTGAAATTGCCGCCGCGATCAACGCAGAGCTGGGCCGCCAGCGCAAAGAGATCGAGCTGATCGCGTCCGAAAACATCGTGTCCGCCGCCGTCATGGAAGCCCAGGGCAGCGTGATGACGAATAAATACGCCGAAGGCTACCCCGGCCGCCGCTATTACGGTGGCTGCCAGCATGTAGATGTGGCCGAAAACCTCGCCATTGACCGCGCCAAACAGCTGTTCGGCTGTGAGTTCGTTAATGTGCAGCCCAATTCGGGGTCACAGGCCAACCAAGGTGTGTACCAGGCGCTGATCAAACCGGGCGACACGATTTTGGGCATGTCGCTGGACGCAGGTGGCCACCTGACGCACGGGGCCAAGCCCAACCAGTCCGGCAAGATTTACAACGCCATTCAATACGGCGTGCGCAAGCAGGACAGCTTGCTGGACTACGATCAGGTGCAAGAGCTGGCAACCGAGCATCAGCCAAAAATGATCATCGCCGGTGGCTCCGCCATTCCGCGTATCATTGATTTCGCCCGTATGCGCGAGATTGCGGATTCTGTTGGCGCCTATCTGTTGGTTGACATGGCGCATTTCGCGGGGCTGGTTGCGGCGGGTATCTACCCCTCGCCGTTTCCCCATGCGCATGTGGCGACGACAACGACGCACAAGACCTTGCGCGGACCGCGCGGTGGCATGATCCTGACGAACGACGAAGATCTGGCCAAGAAGTTCAACTCTGCCATTTTCCCCGGCATTCAGGGTGGCCCGTTGATGCATGTGATCGCGGGTAAGGCCGTGGCCTTTGGCGAGGCATTGCGCCCCGAATTCAAGGCCTATCAGGAACAGGTTGTGAAGAATGCGCAGGCGCTGGCCGACCAGTTGATGAAGGGCGGGCTGGACATCGTCACAGGCGGCACCGACAGCCACGTGATGCTGGTCGACCTGCGGCCCAAGGGCGTGAAAGGCAACGCGACCGAGAAGGCGCTGGAACGCGCCCATATCACTTGCAACAAGAACGGTATTCCGTTTGATCCAGAAAAGCCCATGGTCACGTCCGGCGTGCGTCTCGGCTCCCCCGCGGGCACGACGCGCGGGTTTGGTGAAGACGAGTTCCGTCAGATTGCCGATTGGATCGTTGAAGTGGTCGACGGGTTGGCGGCCAATGGTGAGGACGGTAACGCAGACGTCGAGGCCAAGGTGAAAGCCGAGGTCGAAGCGCTCTGCGACACATTCCCGATGTATCCAAACCTGTAAGCCCTGCACACTATCTGCGCAAAGCCGTCGTGGACATCCACGGCGGCTTTCGTGTTTCTTGGTCCTCATGAAAAACACACGCGCCCTAGAGCTTTCGCTTGGCGGATGGGTCCGCCGGACCCTGCCCGCTCCCTTGGCCGAATTCGCCATGTTCGTGCTGAAACAGGGCTGGGCCTGTCTGTTTGGCGGGCTTTTGCTATTGGCGGTGATTTGCACAAAAGCAATCTGGAACGAGGCCTGGGCACTGGCGCGATATGACGCGCTGTTCCTGTTCGCCCTGTCCATTCAGGCTGCCATGCTGTTGTTTCGGCTGGAAACTTTGAAAGAGGCCAAGGTGATATTGCTGTTTCATGCCACCGGAACGGCGATGGAGTTTTTCAAGGTCAGCGCCGGATCATGGACCTACCCCGAGGACGCGATGTTCATGATCCTTGGTGTGCCGCTGTTCAGTGGTTTCATGTATGCGTCGGTCGGCAGCTACATGGCGCGCGTCATCCGCATATTCGAAATGCGGTTCACGCCCTACCCGCCGGTCTGGATCACCTTGATTCTGGCTGTCGCGATCTACGTCAATTTCTTCGCGCATCATTTTGTGGCCGACATCAGGCTGGGGCTGTTTGCGGCCACGTTGGTGCTGTTCGCGCGCACGCGGGTCTATTTCACTGTGGGGCGGACATACTGGATGCCTCTCCCCCTTGCCGCCCTGCTGTCGAGCTTATTTCTCTGGATCGCGGAAAACATCGGCACGCTGACCGGCACATGGGTCTATGCGGGCGCGCGCACGTTTGATTGGGCCAGCCTGAGCAAAATGGGCAGCTGGTATCTGCTGCTTTATGTGAGCTTCGTAACGGTGACCTTGGTCGTACGCGACCCGCTGGACATTAGACGTATCCGCCCCACACGAGGTATCCGATCAGCGCACCGGCCACCAGAATTAGGTTAAAGCTGACGACGCCCAGCACCCCCAACACGCGCGTTTTTCGCCGCTCGTCCGGGTCGATTGATTCGAGATACGCAACAAGGGCTGTATGCGCCTTTTCCACCTTCGCTTCGTCGATCATCAACCGCAGCTTCGGGTGGCCCATAAACTGCGCGGCCTGCGCCAGATAACGGCCTTCACGCTGCGCCCATTTAGGCAACAGCCGCCCGGCCCGCGACAGCGCTTGTTCAAGCGTTTTGCCCCGCACCCGCAGACGCGCGTCGATCAGGTTGCGCACCTCATCGGCGTATTTATCAACGTGACCCCCAGTCATGGCTACATGGTTAACCCGCCCCCGTGAGGCTTTCAATTCATGCGGCTACGGGTTACGCAAAAACGATGCTAAATATCCTCACTCATGGCGACCCCGCCAACCCGACGCTGCTGATTGCTCACGGTCTGTTCGGGTCAGGGCGCAATTGGGGTGTGATCGCCAAACGCCTGTCAGACCAGTTCCATGTTTTGTGCCCCGACATGCGCAACCACGGCGACAGCCCGTGGCACAACACGCAAAGCTATTTTGACATGGCCGATGATCTGGCCAAGCTGCTGGACGGGCCTTCCTTTGTTGTGGGGCACTCCATGGGCGGTAAGGCGGCGATGGTTCTGGCCTTGCAACGCCCCGATCTGGTGAAACGCCTGATCGTCGCGGACATTGCCCCCGTCACCTACACCCATTCCCAAAGCCAGCACATCGCTGCCATGCGTGCGGTTGATCTTGGGATGGTTGAAAAACGCTCGGATGCGGGGAAAACGCTGGACCCGGAAGTGCGGGATTTCCTGCTGCAATCGCTGGATGTGGCGGGCCGGAAGTGGAAACTGAATCTGGATGTGCTTGAAGCGGAAATGCCCAAGATCATCGGCTTTCCGAACATATCAGGCCAATTCGACGCCCCGACGCTGTTTTTGTCCGGTGCGGACAGCGATTATGTGCAGCGCGCCCACCGCGACACCATCAAGGGCCTGTTTCCGGCGGCGCGTTTCGCCAAACTCCCCGATGCGGGCCATTGGCTGCACGCGCAAAAACCGCGCGAATTCGAAGCCGCGGTGCGCATGTTCATGTCCGCCTAAAACGTCGCGGCCGTCAGGAACACAGTTAATGACGCAAGGCCGGCAAGCAGCAGGAATATATGTGGCAGGTAATAGCGCATTGCGCCCTCCATCAGTGTGACAAAGGTAATACGCGCCGCTGGCGGGTTTCCGTCGCGCATGAAGCGCGAAATCTACAACCCGGTCAAACTCCGAGGGATCTGGCAACCAAATAGCTGGCGGGCACGGCCGCCACCGCGCCCACAGCCGCCACGCCAAGCAGCGGCCAAAGGCCGGTCACCCCACTGACCAGTGCGACCACCACGAAGGTGCCCGCGAGGGTCGAGGCGATGATGCCAAACAATGCAGCTGCAACTGACCTGCGTTCAGACATAAGTGCCGCCGGCACGGGTCATGTTTTCATGATCGCCTTGGCAATCATGATCGACACAGGGATCGCCAACACAAAACCGATCGTCACGGCGATGATGATCGGGCGGGTCGTGTCATACCCCATCGTCAGTCCGGCCACCATAAATGACCCTGCAAGGGTGGTGCCGATGACGAAAAACAAAATAGCGGCGAGTCGTGCCATGATAGCCTCCGGAAATGTTAATGTGCGCTAATTGGCATGAGTCGCACGGCCCTGCGTTGATATGGGTCAAATTGGGGCGGCCAAATAGAAGCGGTCAGGTCATGCAGTTCTTGCACAGGGGGGTGGCGGGCAGCAGGGCCAGCCGCTCGTCCGAAATCGCCTCACCACATTTGGCGCATACGCCGTATGTTCCGGCCTCGATCCGCCCCAGCGCCGCATCAATCTGCTTGATCTCGGCGGCTTCGGTGTTGCCCAACGCCTCGAGGACTTCATCCCCCTGCCGCTCGGACGCACGATCCTCCCAATCCGCAGGCGGCGTGTCATCCAACTGGTCCTCAACCTCGTTCAGATGCTTGGTGATCTCGTTGCGACGGGCAAGGAGTATCTGTTTTTGGTTCTCGATGTTCATGGTTGTCTCCCTTGGGTTGAAGGAAGGATGGCGCGGAGTGAGGGCGCGTGCATTGATTTGGGTCAAAGGGGGGATACCCGGCCTACGGCTTTCGCCCACTGGCTTTCACCACGCGTCAAGATGGATCGCGCCGTAACAACCGAGTGCATACGCGATCTGCTTTGCAATTCGCGGCCACGCACGCGCACAAAAAATGGCCAGCTTTTAGCTGTCCATTTTAAGTGCGGAAATAAACGCTTCCTGCGGGATATCCACTTTACCGAACTGGCGCATCTTTTTCTTACCCGCTTTCTGCTTGTCCAGCAGCTTGCGTTTGCGCGAGGCATCGCCGCCGTAGCATTTCGCGGTCACGTCCTTGCGCATCGCCGACAGCGTTTCGCGCGCGATCACCTTGCCGCCAATCGCCGCCTGAATCGGGATTTTGAACATGTGGCGCGGGATCAGGTCTTTGAGTTTCTCGACCATGGCCCGCCCGCGCAACTCCGCGCGGTCGCGGTGCACCATCATCGACAAGGCGTCCACCGGTTCGTCGTTCACAAGGATCGACATTTTGACCAAGGCATCCTCGCGGTAGCCTTCGAGCTGGTAGTCGAAGGACGCGTAACCCTTTGTTACGGATTTCAGGCGATCATAAAAGTCGAACACCACTTCGTTGAGGGGGAGGTCATAGACAACCATCGCGCGCGTGCCCGCGTAGGTGAGGTCAAGCTGGATGCCGCGGCGGTCCTGACACAGCTTGAGCACGTCGCCCAGATATTCGTCCGGCACAAGGATCGTCGCCTTGATGCGTGGCTCCTCGATGTGGTCCACATGGGTCAGGTCGGGCATGTCGGCGGGGTTGTGCAGGTCAAACTGCGTGCCGTCGCGCATGTGCACGTGATAGATCACCGATGGTGCGGTGGTGATCAGGTCGATGTCATATTCCCGCTCGATCCGGTCACGGATCACTTCGAGGTGCAACAGGCCAAGGAATCCGCAGCGAAAGCCAAAGCCAAGCGCGGCGGAGGATTCCATTTCATACGAAAAGCTTGCGTCGTTCAGCGCCAGTTTATCAATCGCCTCGCGCAAATCCTCAAACAGGGCGGAATCCACCGGGAACAGCCCGCAAAACACCACAGGCTGCGCCGGTTTGAAGCCCGGCAGCGGCGAGACGTCACTACGTTGATGGGTGATCGTGTCACCCACACGGGTGTCGCGCACCTGTTTGATCGACGCGGTCAGAAACCCGATCTCGCCCGGCCCAAGCTCGTCCACCACCTGCATTGCGGGGCGGAACACACCGATCCGGTCCACATGGTGAACGGTGCCGTTGGACACGAATTTAACCTTCTCGCCCTTTTTGAGCACCCCATCGATGATGCGTACCAGAACGATCACGCCGAGGTAGCTGTCATACCATGAATCCACCAGCATCGCCTTGAGCGGTGCATCGCGCGTGCCCTTGGGCGCGGGCAAGTGATGCACGATGGCCTCGAGCGTTTCGGTGATCCCTTCGCCGGTCTTGGCGGAGACGCGGATGGCACCGGAGGCGTCGATCCCGATGACGTCTTCGATCTGTTCGGCCACGCGGTCACAGTCGGCGGCTGGCAGGTCGATTTTGTTGAGGATC
>CBFHGD010000063.1:0-12588 GCA_965655275.1 Octadecabacter sp.
TCTGGTGATTTCGGACGTGGTCATGCCCGACGGAAACGGGCTGGAGCAGCTGCCTAAAATTGCGCAGGCGCGCCCTGGTTTGCCCGTGATCGTGATCTCTGCGCAAAATACGATTATGACGGCGATCAAGGCGGCCGAGGCCGAGGCCTACGACTATTTGCCCAAGCCGTTTGATTTGCCTGACCTGATGAAACGGGCGGCCCGCGCATTGGACATGACGCGGCGCGCGCCCGCAGCCACGGGCGGCCATGGCACGGCGGATACCCCCGCTGACGATCTGCCGTTGGTTGGTCACACGCCCGCGATGCAGGCGTTGTATCGCTTGGTGGCGCGGGTCATGAATACGCCTTTGCCGGTTCTTATTACGGGCGAAAGCGGCACGGGCAAAAGCCTGATTGCGCGCGCGATCCATGACTTTTCGGATCGGCGCACGTTGCCGTTTGTCACGGCATCTGCCGTTGATCTTGAAGGGGCGGACGGGCCGCAATCGGTGCTGGCGCGGGTCGGGAACGGCAGCCTTGTGTTTGACGAGGTTGGTGATCTGTCGATGGACAGTCAGGGGCGGATTGTGCGGTTACTC
This sequence comes from Octadecabacter sp., assembly GCA_965655275.1. Taxonomy (GTDB): domain Bacteria; phylum Pseudomonadota; class Alphaproteobacteria; order Rhodobacterales; family Rhodobacteraceae; genus Octadecabacter. Next base: position 581 of record CBFHGD010000063.1, read on the forward strand.
GATCGCCTTGGCGACAATGCCCCGCGGATCATGGCCACATCCGGCCCTGATCTGGTTGCAGCCCTTGAAGACGGCCGCGTGCGCGAGGATCTGTATTACCGGCTGGCTGGCGTAACGATCGATGTGCCGCCGTTGCGCGATCGCGTTGATGACGTGGCGCCTTTGGCCCAGCATTTTCTGGCCCGCGCAGAACGCGATGGTGCGCCGGTGCGCGGCCTGGCCAGCAGTGCCTTGGACATCCTGCGCGCCTACACCTGGCCCGGCAACGTGCGCCAGCTTGAAAATGTCATGCGCCGCTTGTTGGTTGCCGGCAGCAGTGATGACATTCATCGCGGCGAAGTGGAACAAGTGTTGGGATCCCAACCCGCCACCGTGTCGCTACAGACAGGCAATGTGGACAAATTGTCCGGCTCTATCGCGCAGCACCTCAAACGTTACTTCGATCTGCATGGCGGGATGCTGCCGCCACCGGGCCTGTATCAACGTATCTTACGCGAAGTTGAGGCTCCTTTGATCGAAATCGCCCTCGATGCGACCAGCGGCAATCAAGCTAAATGTGCCGAGCTTTTGGGCATCAACCGCAATACCTTGAGAAAAAAGATCACCGATCTGGATATCCACGTGACACGCCGCCGCAAATTGATGTAAAACCGCAACAGAACCGTGGCCCTCCGGTCTCACATCGAAAGATGCGGGAATCGGGGCAGGACCACATCAAACAGGCGGTGGGCTTGGCGTGGTTTAAGAGCAGCGCATAAGTCCTTGGTAAGTGGGGCGATTCGCGTGCAGCGATCCCTTTTGGGTATAAACATGTCAGCGTTTTCGCGCTGGCGACGCAAGCGCAGCGTGCAAAACGCGGCGACGACTGGTCTTGTGTTGCTTGGCCCGTTGCTGGTTATTTTGACCATCACAGCCCTGCGCCCGCTGGATCAAACCGGCCGGACGGAGGTTTTGCGCCTCATCCTGCTGGCCGACATCATCTATGTATTGATTGTTGCTGCCTTGGTTGCGGCGCGTGTCATGGCGATGGTCAACGCGCGGCGCGCCAAATCCGCGGGATCACGCCTGCATCTGCGACTGACCGGTGTGTTCGCGCTGCTTGCGTTGATCCCCACCGTTGCGGTTGCGGTCTTCGCGGTGCTGACGATCAACATCGGGCTTGAGGGGTGGTTTTCCGAACGGGTGCGCAATGTGCTGAGCAATTCGCTCTCGGCGGCACAGGCCTATGAAGAAGAACACCGCCAGGAAGTTGCGCGCGATGGTCGTGCCTTGGCGGGATACCTCAACACCGAACGCTTGCAGACCTTTTTCATGGAGCGCGGCGAGGTGCGTCAGGCTCTGGCGCGCGTCCAACCCCAAATTGAACGTAGCCTGACCGAGGCCTTCGTTCTGGACGGTAGCGGTGACATCTGGGTGCGCGGTGAGCGGTCGTATGAATTCTATTTTGAAAAGCCGACCCTCGCGCAGTTGGATGAGGCCCGCGACACCGGTCTGGTCATCATCGAAGACTGGGCCAACAACGAGTTTCGCGCCCTGATCCCGCTGGAAGCCTTCTCGGACCAGTTTTTATACGTCACCCGCGAAGTGGACGGCGAAATTCTCGCATTGCTGGATGACACCCAAGCCACCGTCGCGCTTTATGGTCAGCTAGAAAACGAACGTGGGCGGGTGTTGTTTGAATTTGGCCTGATTTATCTGGGTTTTGCGCTGATCCTGATCATTGCGGCCGTATGGGTGGGCCTGTGGTTTGCCGAACGTCTGTCGCGCCCGATTGGTCGGCTTGTCGGGGCGTCCCAACGCGTGGGCGGTGGTGATTTGAATGTGCGGGTGCGCGAAGAAGAGGGCGAGGACGAAATCGCGCAGCTGGGCCGTTATTTCAACCAGATGACAGAACAATTGCGCACTCAACGCGAAGAACTGCTTGATAACACCCGTCAGATTGAACGCCGCCGTCGCCTGTTCGACTCCGTTTTGTCGTCGGTGCCGTCGGGGGTTATCGGGCTGGACGAAGAAGGGCGCGTGACCTTTGTGAACCGGTCGGCCAACCGTCTGCTGGAGGTTGATGGCGGGCAGGACATGGTGCTCGCGCTTGCGGTGCCTGAATTTGGTGACCTGTTTGACGAATTGACGACAGGTGACAAGGGCGTCGCGCAGGGGCAGGTGAATCTGGCGCGCGGCGGGCAGCAGGAAAGCCTGTTGGTGCGCATGTCGCATCGTCTGCGGGAAGACGGGTCACTGGAAGGCTACGTGGTGGCCTTTGAAGATGTGACCGACCTAGTCAGCGCGCAGCGGATGGCGGCATGGGGCGACGTGGCGCGCCGCATTGCCCATGAAATCAAGAACCCGCTCACGCCGATCCAGCTTTCGGCGGAACGCATCAAACGCAAATTCCGCAAACATGCCGGTGACGATGCGCCCGACCTTGAACAGCTGACCGATGTGATTGTGCGACAGACGGACGGGCTGCGCCGCATTGTTGACGAGTTTTCCAAGTTCGCCCGTATGCCGGAGCCGGACCGTCACCACCATGATCTGACGGCCATCCTGCGCGATGCCATCACCCTGCAAGAGGCAGGCCAGCCGGGGGTCAGGTTCGACGTGTCCATTCCGAGCGACCCTGTTTGGGCCGATCTGGACGCCAATATGGTGTCGCAGGCCTTAACAAACCTGATTAAGAACGCGGGGGAAGCCATTGAAACCTATCAAGAAACACACCCTGAAAAAGACATCGAACCGCAAATTCGCATCCAAATGGATGTGGATGGCTCTTTGGCACGGATCTATATTTCGGACAACGGAATCGGCTTGCCTGATGATCGCGCAAAACTGTTTGAACCCTACGTCACCACCCGCGACAAGGGCACCGGCCTTGGCCTGGCGATTGTGAAAAAGATCATTGATGAACATGGCGGATCGCTAAGCTTGGCGGACGCAGACCCCTTTGAAGACACAGCAGACGAGCCCGGACACTTCGGTGCTATGGCCGTCATTTCCCTTCCTATCCAGGCAGTTGCGATGCTGCCGCATAAAGAAACGGCATGAGGTAAACACATGGGCGACATTCTGATCACCGACGACGAACGTGACATTCGGGAACTGATCTCGGACATTTTGAAGGACGAAGGGTTTACCACGCGGCTGGCGGGCACGTCAGACGAATGTATGGCGCAAATCGACAAGGAACTGCCGGCGCTGATGATCCTTGATATTTGGCTTAAAGACAGCCGGATGGACGGGATCGACATCCTCAAGCAGGTGAAACGCGATCATCCAGAGGTGCCTGTGGTAATTATCTCCGGCCACGGAAATATCGAAATTGCGGTCGCTGCGATCAAACAGGGCGCGTATGATTTCATCGAAAAACCCTTTAACATCGACCAATTGATGGTCGTGATCCGACGCGCCATGGAAACCAGCCGCCTGCGCCGCGAAAACATAGCGCTGAAGCGCACAGATGCTGCGCCGACCGAAATGCTAGGCGAAAGTGCTGCGTTTCGCACATTGATCAGCCAGCTTGAAAAAGTGACAAAATCCAACGGGCGGGTCATGTTGTCTGGTGAGAGTGGCGCGGGCAAGGAAACTGCGGCGCGCTATATCCACGTCAATTCCGACCGTGTTGATTTGCCATTCGTCTCCGTGAACTGCGCCTCCATCGAACCGGACCGCATGGAAGAGGTGTTGTTTGGGCGCGAGACGGAAGGGCGCGGGGTCGAGCGCGGGTTGCTCGAGGAAGCCAACGGCGGGGTGATCTATTTTGACGGGGTCGCAGACATGCCGCTGGGAACACAGTCCAAACTGTTGCGCGTGCTGGTTGACCAGAAATTCCAACGGGTCGGCGGGGTTGATAAAGTTCAAGTCGATGTTCGGGTTATTTCAAGCACAAACAAAGACCTACAGGCCGCTATTGAAGCCCAAACCTTCCGGCAGGAACTGTATCACCGGCTTAACGTCGTGCCGATCCATGTGCCCAGTCTTGAAGAACGCCGTGAGGATATTCCGCTGTTGGCGGCGCATTTCATCGAGGAGTTGCACGAAGCGCAGGGGCTGGTCGCGCGCAAACTCAGTGACGAGGCAGGGGCGTTGCTGCAAACCATGCAATGGCCCGGCAACGCGCGCCAGTTGCGTAACGTGATCGAACGGGTGTTGATTCTTGGCGATGGCAACGGGCAAATCGAAGCCAAAGAGTTGCCAAATCAGGCAGATGGCCCCGCCGAGGAAGGCCGTGTGTTGCTGTCGGGCAGCCTTGCTACGTTGCCACTGCGCGAGGCACGTGAGTTGTTCGAACGTGAATACCTGCTGACACAGATCAACCGGTTTGGCGGCAATATCAGCCGCACGGCCAGCTTTGTCGGGATGGAACGCTCCGCCCTTCACCGCAAGCTCAAGACATTGGGTGTGATGACTTCCAACAAGGCAGGGGCGCGGGTGGCCTATGTCGAAGAAGACGAACAGGCATGAGTGTGCGCGGGTGCGGGCGGTTGTTGACCCGCACCGGGCCTTCTGTCACCACAACTGAACCGGATCGATCCGCAGTAAAATTCAAGGTGCATCCATGAAAGTCATCATTTGCGGCGCAGGTCAGGTTGGCTGGCAGATTGCCCGCCACCTCGCATCCGAGCGCAACGATGTCACGGTGGTGGACAACAACCCCGAACTGGTGCGCCGCGCCACAGATACGCTCGACGTGCAGGGCATCGCGGGCTTTGCCAGCTATCCCGATATTCTGGAACGGGCGGGGGCGGCGGATGCGGACATGGTCATTGCGGCGACCCATTCGGACGAGGTGAACATGGTCACCTGTCAGGTGGCCCATTCTGTGTTTGCCGTGCAGCGGAAAATCGCGCGCCTGCGCGGGCAAAGCTATCTGAACGCGATCTATTCGGACCTGTATCGCCGCGACCACCTGCCCATCGACGTGGTGATTTCACCGGAAATGGAAGTGGCCGAGGCCGCGTTGCAACGCCTTGCCGCGCCCGCTGCCTTTGACACGGAAAGTTTCCTTGAAGGTCACGCGCAATTGCTTGGCATTTCGATTGAGGAAAACTGTCCGGTGATCAACACGCCGCTGCGCCAGCTCAGCGATTTGTTCTCGACCCTGAAGGCGGTCGTGGTTGGCATCCGGCGCAAGGGGTCGTTGTTCGTGCCCTCGGCCGGAGACCAGATTTTTATCGGTGATGAATGTTATGTCATGACCGAAAACGTCGACATGACCCGCACCCTCGAGATTTTTGGCAAAACACAGGGCAAACTGGAACGGGTTGTGGTGATCGGCGGCGGCAACGTCGGGCTGGCCGTGGCGCGCGCGCTTGAGGCGCGCACAGACCGCGTGCGGGTGCGCGTGATCGAGCGTGACCGCACGATTGCCGAGGCTGCGGCGGACCAGCTGGAACGCACGATTGTGCTGAACGGTGACGGGCTGGATGCGGCCTTGCTGGATGAAGCCAACATCGCCAACGCGGATGCGGTTCTGGCCGTGACGGACGACGACAAGACCAATCTGCTGGCCGCGGTCCGTGCCAAGGGGATGGGCTGCCCCATGGCGATCTGTCTGACCAACGACCCGACGCTGGTGCCGCTGATGGCACCGCTTGATATCGACGCCTACATCAACCCGCGCGCCACGACGGTGAGTTCGATTTTGCGCCACATCCGCCACGGACGTGTCCGCTCGGTCTATTCGATCGGCGATGCCGAAGCCGAGGTCATCGAAGCGCAGGTGCTGACCACCAGCCCGATCGCAGGCAAGCTGCTAAAGGATGTGGATTTCCCCGAAGGCGTGCTGGTGGGCGGTGTGCTCAAGGGCGGCAAGATGGCAAAGCCACGCGGGGATTTGCGCATCGAGGAGGGCGACATCGTTGCCATTTTCGCGATGGCCGGTCAGGTCGCTGCGGTCGAAGCCTTGCTGCAAGTGTCGATCGACTTCTTCTGATATGGCGGACATGATCTCCAAGCGGCCGTTTTTCGTCCTGTTGATGGGGATCGGGGCTTTGGCGATGCTGGCGCCGGCGGTCCATGCCTATTCGCAAAGCCAGTTCGCGGTGGCGCGGGCGTTTTTATATTCATCGCTGTTGTTCGGGGTCCTGACGCTGTTCATCGGGCTGGCCACGTCGAATTATCGCAACGTCAACGCGTCCCGCGGCTATCTGGTGTCGCTACTGGCCGCGTTTCCGGTGTTGCCCGCGATGTTTGCAGTGCCGATGTATGAAGCGGTGCCCGGGATGTCGTTCCTGCACGCCTGGTTTGAAAGCGTGTCGTCGTTCACGACAACCGGCGCCACGCTGTTTGACCGGCCCGGCGAATTGCCGCGTTCGGTGCATTTATGGCGCGCCTTGATGGGTTGGATGGGCGGTTTGCTGGTTTGGGTGTCTGCCATTGCGATCCTTGCGCCGCTGAACCTGGGTGGCTTTGAAGTCCGCGCGACGGACAGCGGCACAGCGCGTGCGCACACCTATGCACAAGTGGGTCGCATCGCTGATCCGTCCCAGCGGTTGGCGCGCAGCGGTGCAAAGCTCATTCCGCTCTATAGCGCGTTGACGGCTGTCTTGTGGTTGGGTCTGACGGCGTCGGGCGAAACGTCATTCGTGGCACTGTGCCACGCGATGTCCGTGATGGCGACGTCGGGCATTTCGCCGGTTGGCGGTATTTTATATTCCCCCGCCGGCTTTCTGGGGGAATTCCTGATCGTGGTGTTTTTTGTGTTCGCCTTGTCTCGGGTGTCGTTTTCTCGCGGCTTGTCCGGGATGGAGGTGCCACCGCTGCGCAAGGACAGCGAAATCAAGCTGGCGTTGGTTCTGATCGTGCTCTTGGTCATGGCGCTGTTTCTGCGCCACGGGGTCGTCGCGTTTGAAGAAAACGCCAACAACGATATCGCCTCGGCGACCCGTGCGCTTTGGGGCGCGTTTTTTACCATCGTCAGTTTCATGACCACGACAGGGTTTGAATCTGCCAGTTGGTCCGCGACCCGTGATTGGTCCGGTCTAGGCACACCGGGGCTTATGTTGGTGGGGCTGTCGCTGATTGGGGGCGGTGTGGCGACCACGGCGGGAGGTATCAAACTGATCCGGGTTTATGCGCTGTGGAAACACGGCCAACGCGAGATCGAGCGTTTGGTCTATCCGTCATCCGTTGGCGGAGCAGGGGCCGAGGCGCGTCAGATCAGGCGGCAAGGCGCGCAAATTGCCTGGATTTTCTTTATGCTGTTTACCATTTCCATTGCGGTGACGATGGTGCTGTTGTCCCTTACGGGGGTGCAATTTGAAACGGCGATGGTTTTGTCGGTGTCGGCATTGTCCACCACCGGACCCTTGGCCACGATCGGTGCAGAAAGCCCGATTTCATATGCTGGCATTCCGGATTTTGGAAAGGTTGTTCTGGCGTTGGCCATGGTTTTGGGCCGCCTTGAGGCCCTTGCCTTGATTGCACTGTTCAACCCTGAATTCTGGCGCCGGTGACGGGTGAGTGACACGCGGTTGTCACACTGGTCGCAAGACCCTGTTTTTTGGGGTGGAAATCTAAATCGTGGCCCGTCATAGTGGCGACCGGATGGATACGAAGGGCCACAAAGACGGGCCCGATAACAATAAAGGACGGGGACCATGGCCTCAGACAAACAGAACCTTCAGGATGCATTCCTTAACCACGTTCGCAAAACCAAGGTTCCGGTTACGGTTTTCTTGATCAATGGCGTGAAATTGCAGGGTGTGATCACCTGGTTTGACAGCTTTTGCGTCTTGTTGCGCCGCGACGGGCAAAGCCAGCTGGTGTATAAATCCGCCATCAGCACGATCATGCCATCCCAGCCTATCAGCCTTTACGACGGCGAAGAATAAGCATGGCCGTGCGGCGCGCCCATGGGTGAGGAACGGCCCGTCACGCGGGCATTTGTCCTGCACCCTGACATTAAAGCAGACCGTTTTCGCCCCGACGCCGAAGCCGCGCTTGAAGAAGGCGTCGCGCTTGCGCGTGCCTTGCCCGAACTCGAGGTGGTCGGCAGCAGCGTGATCGGTCTGCCCAAGGTGCATCCGGGCATGTTGTTCGGCAAAGGCAAGATTCAGGAAATCAAAGGCTGGCTCGAGGAGGCCGACGCCGGCCTCGTATTGGTCGATGGCCCTGTGTCCCCGGTGCAGCAGCGCAATCTGGAAAAGGAATGGAAGGTCAAACTTCTGGACCGCACCGGCCTGATCCTTGAAATTTTCAGCGACCGTGCGCGCACCCGCGAAGGTGTGCTTCAGGTCGAAATGGCCGCGCTTTCCTATCAGCGCACGCGCCTTGTGCGGGCATGGACCCACCTTGAACGTCAGCGTGGCGGGCTTGGCTTTGTCGGCGGCCCCGGCGAAACCCAGATCGAGGCAGACCGCCGTGCGATTGACCTGCAACTCAACCGCCTCAAGAAATCGCTCGAAAAAGTTGTCAAAACCCGTGAGCTGCACCGCAAGGCGCGCGCCAAGGTGCCGTTCCCGATTGTCGCGCTGGTGGGCTATACCAACGCGGGCAAATCGACGTTGTTCAACCGCCTGACGGGGGCCGAGGTCTTTGTCAAAGACATGCTGTTTGCCACGCTGGACCCGACCATGCGCCGTGTCGAGCTGCCCACGGGCGATGAGGTGATCATGTCCGACACGGTCGGCTTCATCTCCGACCTGCCGACGCAACTGGTTGCCTCGTTCCGCGCAACCCTTGAAGAAGTGCTTGAGGCCGATGTGATCTTGCATGTGCGTGACGTCAGCCATCCTGACACCGACGGGCAAAAGCGCGCGGTTCTGGAGACCTTGCGCCAACTTGACGTTGACCCTGACGTGCCGATGATCGAAGTCCTCAACAAGATTGATCTGCTTGAGGGCGAAGATGCCGCCTACCTTGAAGCCGTCAACAAGGGGGACGACAGCACCTTTGCGATTTCCGCGATCACGGGGCAGGGCGTCGACCCGCTGCTTGCCCATGTGGCCGACCTGCTTAAGGGAACCACGCGTGCACAGACGCTGACGCTGGATTGGGCACAGGGTGGCGCACAAAGCTGGCTGCAACGCGAAGGCGTGATCGAGGCAGAAGCACAGACCGACACCGGCTGGACGCTCGACATTCGCTGGACGCCGATGCAGCAAGCCCAATTCGAAAAACAGTTTCCCGACGCGATGGAGCGCGCCAGCCCCGACGACACACCAGAGGATACCAGCGGCGGGGCCTACCACCCGCTGGATTAATCCGCTGTGTCGCGCGGCACCAGCATGGTCACACCAACCGCCCCACCACGCGCCAGCGCCGGATCCAGCGACATGGGGATATACTCACCACGTCGCCACAAATCGCCCAGATCATCGTAATACCGCGACAGGAAATGCCCTGATTGTCCGGTCGATGTGATGAAGACGGAACTGTCGGGATCGGCGAAATCATAGACCCCTCGATAGGCCGCGCCGTGCACATTGAGGAACGGGTGATCTTCCGACCCGCTGGTGCGTCCGCGCATCAAGGTGTTGTCGCCGCCCGACGTAGATTGGCGGATATTGACAAACCAGTGCAACACGGGCGCATCGCCGAGCACAGGGTGATCATGGGTCGCTTCATGGGCATCGCCCCACCGCAGCGATTGCAGTGCTGTGCCGTGGTTTTGCGCAACCCAGACCAGCGCGTCATCCAAGGCCAGCCGCGCGATGGCCGAACAGGTTTCTGTCGGGGCGGATTGCAACACATCACACCATGCCGCCGCACCATCCGTGTCACGGTAGACCCGTTCGATGAACAAGGGGTCAACATGGGTAAATTCGCGCGACAACGGCCCCAGTTCGTCGCGGATCAACCGGTCCTGCAAGGCGCGTATCCAAGCCGCGTAAAGCAGCGGTTCGGGCAGATGCTCGTTCATCTCGCCGTTCCATTCCGCAAGCAAGGCCAATGCGTCCTGACGCAGCTTTTCGGGCGTGCCATCGGGGGCCGCTTCGCCCGTGAACCAAAGATCCGCACCGATCAGTGGCAGGATTGAACGCGCGGTGTAGCTTACGGTGTCGCTTTGCGCCTCGATGAAACTGTCACGGGTGTGCACCTCGCGCGCTTGCATTAACAACCGCCAGCGGTTCACCCGCTGGCTGTCACCCCAGGTGTGGCTGATGTGCGCCGGAAATGGCGCGTCGATGACTTTGTTGTTGGTATTGCCGACGATACCGCCAATCGGGTCAATCCATTCGGGGTTTTCGGCGTAGGGGCGGCGTCCGTCCCAGCGGTTTTGCGGCAAGTAGCCATAGTGGGGCAACCGGCCTTGGGTGACGTGCTCGGCACTGCGATTAGGCACATGCCCGATGAGTTTCAGACCGACCGAATTGCGGTCCGCCAGCGTCAACATCTGGCTTGGCGCGACGTAACCTTCTGCGGCAGCAATTCCGGCCTCGACACTGCGCGCGCGCATCAATTCCATCGCCGCTTGCATCGTGGTGTCTTTGCCGGACAGGGCGGTCCAGGCCAGCACCGTCACGTGGCCGGGCGGACGGATGGTGGCAAGATCATATTGATCGGGCGGCAACACCGGACCGTTCACCGTCCATTGCAACTGCACAGTCACCGAAGCCGCGTCTTTGATGCGGATGATACTGTCGCGGGTTATGAAGCTGGCCCAGCCGTCCGGTGTGCGATACTGGCTGGCGTCAGACGGGTTCACCTCCTCGATATAGACATCCTGATCATCGAGGTAGGAGGACGTGATCCCCCAACCAAGGCTGGCCGAACGCCCCAACATGACAACAGGCACACCCGGGATGGTGCCCCCGATAACGCCGCCCGATTCAAGCTCGAGGCGTGCCAGATACCAGATCGACGGGGCCGTGAAACCAAGGTGCGGATCATTCGCCAGCAAGGTCGATCCTGTGGCCGAACGTGTGACCGCCGCCGCCCATGCGTTCGACGCGCCCGCAAGGTCGCGCGGCACCACGGGGGACAAAGGGTCAAACGCCATGCGCGCGTTCGGCGCGAAGGCTGGCACATCTGGCACGAGGGCCGCGTAGCTGGGCAGCGCCGCAAGGCCGGAGCCGGGGATTTGGGGCAGAATATCCGCCAAACGATCCTCGTTGTTGAGGATCAGCGAGGTGCGCGCGCGGATCACCTCTTCTTCGAGGTGGCTGCTGAGTTGCAGCGACATCAGCTTGATGATGGACACGGAATCCGCAGGCTGCCACGGAGCAATGGCGTGGTTGAACAGCCACATTTCCGGCGCACCGCGCCCGCGCGCGCCCTCGTTCACCTGATTGATCCATGCGTTGACGCCCGCTGAATAGGCCTGCAATGCGGCCTGCGTATCGTCGTCCAGCGCCTGAACGGAACTTTGTGACAGCGGATAGATGTCCAGCCGCCGGATCAGGCTGTCGATGGGTAAGGTGCGCATCCCGAACAGTTCGGACAGGCGGCCCTGCGCTGTGCGGCGCAGCATAGTCATCTGCCACAGGCGGTCCTGCGCGTGCGCGAGGCCAAGGGCATAAAAGACGTCCGCGTCAGTTTCGCCGAAAATATGCGGCACATTGGCGTTATCCCGCACGATCTCCACCGGCGCGGTGATCCCTGACACTTCTAGCGTGCCGTCATAATCAGGCAGGGAGCGCGAGGCGAAATAATAGGCCAATGCAACGGTCACCACCCCGATCGCAATCAGCGCGGAGGCAAGTCGGATAAGCCAGCGAAAAACGAGCGCCATGAAGTGTCCTTGTGTCGTGGTCGAACCAATGGGCAGTTGACGTCGCCCGAACGTTGGTTACCTATCTCGCAACCATAACAGTGATGCAAGCGGGAGGGCACGTGATGGCAACAGTGGCATTTTTGGGCTTGGGGGTCATGGGCTACCCGATGGCGGGGCATCTGGCCCGCGCGGGGCATGACGTGTGCGTCTTTAACCGCACTGCGGCCAAAGCAGAAGCTTGGGTAGCTGAACATGGTGGCACGTGCGCGCCAACACCTGCGCAGGCCGCCAAGGGTGCGGATTTCGTCATGGCCTGCGTTGGCAACGACGATGATCTGCGAGCGGTCTGTCTGGG
>CBFHGD010000064.1:0-12480 GCA_965655275.1 Octadecabacter sp.
TGTCCGAACACGCAAACGGGCGCGCAATTGATATCGCAGGGATCGGGTTGAAGAACGGTGACGAGATGACGTTGCTGAGCGATTGGGGCGGGTCAAGTTATGGCGCACAATTGCGCCAGATGTGGCGCGCGGCCTGTGGCCCCTTCGGGACGGTTCTGGGCCCCGAAGCCGACCGGTTTCACCGCGATCATTTCCATTTCGACACGGCTGATTACCGCTCCGGCAGTTATTGCCGCTAGCGTAACAAGGGCGCACGGCCCAGCGGCACGGGCCCCAACATCATATCCCCGTCCCTGATCATGAGCGTCGCGGTCAGCGTGTCGGGGATGTGTGGCGTCTCGTCGATTGAATTGACGACACCAAGGAAGAACTGGCGACGGTCCTGCGGAACGACGCCGGCCGCGATTGCGAGATCGAGCGCTTGCTGCCAGTTGCGCGCCGAGATCGTAATCGATCCGGTCAATTCGCCGTTGAACGCATGGGTCACATCGCCGATTGCGGACAGCGACATATCCCCCCACGCCAGAGCAAATTCGGTGATGGACAGGGTTTCGATCAGCGGCACGCCGGAATCCGGGCTGTTGAGTTTGATCGGCATCGTAAAGCCGATTTCGCTGTCGAATTTCAGGGTCTGGATGATCGGTGGTTGCAGATTGCCCGGATCAACCAGACGGCGGACGTCCTCGGGGAGCACGATGGAGCGGGCTTCGATGTAGGCGTCATATGTTTGCGCGGTTTCAGGGGTCAGGCGCATGGCGGCCAACACGTTCGCAATGGCCAGTTCTGCGCCGTTTCGGGTACGAATGCGCGGGTTGTCCATTGTGATCGTTGCGTTTTGAAAGGCGAGTGACGGGTTGGCATGCACTTTGCCGCTGGCGCGCATGTCATCGGTGAATAGGGTGAATTCCTCACCGGATAGGGTCAAGACCTGCTCGTTTGGGAACACGGCGATCACTTCGTTGGGGCGGTAGGACAGCGCGAACAGCTGGAACATCGGCGCGACCCACGACATGTTTGACGCAGGGTCCGAAAAGGCGAGGTCGGTGATGGTCGTGTCAAAGCGCGATGGATATCCGCGCGTGCGCAAGGTGGTATATGTCAGGTCCACATCGCTTGCGTCGATCTCAACCAAGGCCTGCGTCAGGCGGGCCTGAACCTGTGACCGGCCGACGAACCAGTAGCCGCTATAAAGGGTCGTTGCGACGAGCACGAATACAATGAGTTTGAGCATGACGGGGCCTTTCGCGGAGCGGTTAATTGGTGTTTAGAGGAGGCTCAACAAAAGGGCCATAACTGATGACGATGTGGGTGTTTGGATACGGATCATTGCTGTGGAATCCGGGGTTTGTGCCCGCGGAAACCGTAACTGCGACCCTGTCGGGCTACCATCGCAGTTTTTGCATGTTGTCGATCCACCACCGCGGATCGGTCGAAAAACCGGGGTTGGTTCTGGCGCTGGACGAAGCGGACGCGAGCTGCGTGGGTGTTGCGTTTCGCGTGGCGCAACCGGACGAAGACCGGGTGTTGGACGAGTTACGCGCGCGGGAGTTGATATCGAGCGCCTATGTGGAACAATATGTGCCGCTGGCCCTGCAAGACGGGCGCGACGTGCGCGCACTGGCCTATGTCATCAACCGCGATCATGACCAATACTGCCAGTTCGACCTTGAAAAACAGGCGCGGTTGATCGCGCGGTCGGTCGGCGGGCGCGGGCCGAACCCTGAATATCTGTTCAACACCGCCGATCATCTGGTTCAAATGGGCATCCATGACCCCGATATGGCGTGGCTGGTTTCGCGTGTGCGCGAATTGGTGTGAAAACGTTTGGGTATTGGCCCCTGACGCCCTATTGTGACCGTAACAAACAACAAAGAGGTGCCTGATCCCATGGCAACAGGGGACCAAAAGGCCGAGCCGCAGTTTTCACAACCGACCCGCCAGATCGTTTCGATGCTGGTGGTTCTGGCGTTGGTGGGTGTCGGTGTTTATCTGGCGCTTCCGCGGGTCGGGCCGGTGTTTCTGGCCAATCCTTACCTGAACGGATTTATCTTTCTGGTTTTCGTGATCGGGGTGTTGTCGTGTTTCGGGCAGGTCTGGCAGTTGATCAAATCGGTTGGCTGGATCGAAGGGTTCGCAGGCGAAAAGCTGGGCGCCGACATTATCAAAGCGCCGGGATTGCTGGCCCCTTTGGCAACGCTGTTGAGGTCGCGCGGCGCGCGCATGCAGCTATCTTCAAGCTCGTCACGGTCCATTCTGGATTCCGTGTCCCAGCGGATTGACGAAGACCGCGAGATCACGCGCTACATCGTCAACACATTGATTTTCCTAGGTCTTTTGGGGACGTTTTATGGCTTGGCCACCACGGTTCCGGCCTTGGTGGAAACCATCCAGTCCCTGACCCCGCGTGAGGGCGAAAGCGGGGGGGAGGTTTTCACACGCCTGCAAGCGGGGCTTGAGGCGCAGCTGGGCGGAATGGGCGTGGCGTTTGCATCATCGCTGTTGGGCCTTGCGGGGTCGCTGGTGGTGGGCCTGCTGGAATTGTTCGCAAGTCACGGGCAAAACCGGTTTTACCGCGAATTGGAAGAATGGATGTCCACCATCACCCGTGTCGGTCTGGCGGCGGGCGATGAGACAGGTGGCGATCAGGTTGCGATGGCGGGTGTGGTGGACCACATGGTCGACCAGATGGAGCGATTGCAGGATTTGTTTGCGACATCCGAGGCCAGTCGTGCGCGCGCGAATGACCAGTTGGGCACACTGGCGGTGTCGGTTGAACATCTGGCCAAACAGATGTCGTCAGATGACGCGCCGGCCCAGTTGAAACGCGTGGCGGATGCGCAAGAAAGCCTGATCGCGGCGCTGAAAGAGACCGGCATGGAAGGCATCGATGCCGAAAGCCGGATGCGATTGCGCTCCATCGATGTGGGTTTGCTGCGGGTTCTCGAGGAGATGGCGGCGGGGCGCCAAGAGGTCATTCAGGACCTGCGCGCTGAGATGGCGGGGGTGACCAAGGCTGTCCGCCAGGGCACGCGCGAGGCGCGCAAATCCAATCAGGACGGAAGTTAAGCCATGGCGTTGAGCCGCAGGACAGGGGCGCGGTTTCAGGCGTCGATCTGGCCGGGGTTCGTGGATGCGATGACGGGCCTCTTGTTGGTCCTCATGTTCGTGCTGACCATCTTTATGGTGCTGCAATACGTGTTGCGCGAAACGATCACGGGGCAGGAAACCCAGCTGAATGAACTGTCGGCTGAGGTGGCGGCACTGGCCGACGCGCTTGGGTTGGAACAGGACCGGTCCGCGACGTTGGACGCACAGGTCGGGGCCTTGTCTAGTGAACTGTCGATCCTTCAGACGCAATTGCGCGAGAGCGAAGATGTGATCGGCCAGCAAAACGCGCTGATCGCGCAGCTGACAGGGGAGCGGGATACGCTGAACGCCGCCTTGTCAGATGCCGAGACACAGATCACCGGATTTGAGGCGCAGGTTGCAGGGCTTTTGGCGCAGCGGCGTGAGGCGGCGACCGCGATCGAAGGGCTTGAAGCCCGCGAGGCGGCGTTGTTGAGCGCGCAGGAGGCCTTGAGCCTCGCGCTGGCGCAAGCGCGCAGCGAGATTGACGAAAGCGCCGAGGCCGCACGACTTGCGGCTGCGCGGCGCGAGGCACTGGAAGCGATGATTGCGCAATTGGAAACGGACGGTGCCGCCGCGACCGAGCAGTTGAGCGCGCTGGAGGCGCAGCGGCTGGTGGACGCCGCCGCCGCCGACGCCCTGCGCGAACGTTTGGCCAATGCAGACAGCGAGCTGACGGCCATGACGCTGGCATTGGAAGAACAACGCCAACAGGCCGAAGACACCCTGACATTATTGGCCGCGGCGCGGGTTGCGAATGAAACGCTGGACACGGATCTGGCCGAGGCGGTTGCCGCGCTCGCCGCGGCACAGGCGCAATCGGGCGAAGTTGAGGCCGATGTTGAGCGACAGACGGCGCTATTGGCACTGGCGAATGCGGCATTGGCCGAGGAACAGGCGCTATCCGCGGACAGCCAGCGACAGGTTGCCTTGCTGAACGAACAAGTGGCGGCGTTGCGCGGTGAATTGGGGCGTTTGCAGGCGTTGTTGGACCTGTCCAACGAAGCTGACGTTGCGGCGAATGTACAGATTGAATCGCTGACGCAGGATTTGAATACGGCCATGGCGCGCGCGCTGCTGGCAGAACGGCGCAACAACGCGCTTGAGGCCGCAGAGGTAGCGCGTCTGGCGGCTCAGGCCGAGGAGTTGGAGCGCTACCGGTCTGATTTTCTTGGTCTTTTGCGCACAATCCTTGAAGATGTCGAAGGCGTGCGCATCGTGGGTGACCGGTTCGTGTTTTCGTCTGAGGTGCTGTTCGAGCAGGGGGCTGCGGAATTGTCCGAGGACGGGCAACGCGAGATTGCCAAGGTCGCCGGCATCCTGCGCGACGTGGCGGGGGATATTCCGGACGGGATTGACTGGGTGATCCGCGTGGACGGGCACACGGACAATGTGCCGCTGTCGGGGCAAGGTGAATTTGCCAATAATTGGGAGCTCAGTCAGGCGCGCGCGCTGTCCGTGGTGCTGTATATGGTCAATTTCCTTGGCATCCCGCCCGAGCGTTTGGCGGCCAACGGGTTTGGGCAATATCAGCCGATCAACACGGCAGACACGGAGGCAGCCCGCGCGCAAAACCGCCGGATCGAGCTGAAGCTGACAGAGCGTTAGGGCAGGGCGATTGTCACGGTTCGGGAGCCCAACGGGGTGCCATCGCGCAGATGCGTTACCCTGCCCGAATAGGTGCCGCTGGGCCAGCCGCCGTCCGGTGTGTTCAGGCCGCCGGCGCGAAAAACCAGGGCTTGCGTGCGATCAAGAACATCATCGGTTTGAAACAATGGACCGTCGGGGCCGGCAAACGAGATGGACATGATGTCACTTTCCTGCGCGCCGTAAGCGAAGGCCCAAAGGACAATCGGGGCGTCGGACGTCAGGGTTTCAGCTGCGGCGGTTCCGGCTTTCACGGCAGCATAATCTGGCACCGCGTTCGAAAATCCGGCGGCGAGGAGGCCGCCTTGGGGGGTGTCCAGCGGGGCGGACCATAGGGTTTGCTCGGATGGCGCATCGCAGGTGATTGCGCCGTCAGGGTCGAACGGGTCGACCACAACCCCGTCGCGCCGCACCGAGATGTGGACATGGGGGAATTGCGTGCGACCAGACAGCCCAACCTGCCCGAGGACATCACCGGTTTCGATTTGGTCGCCGGGCAAGACCGTAACGGAGCCTTCTTTCATGTGGCAGTACTGGGTTTCCCAGCCATCCCCATGGGCCACGACGACGCCATTGCCGCAATCGCGTCCGTTAAGCTCGCCATTCAGATCGGGGGTGAACAACACATCGCGCATGTCGTTGCGCACGCCGCGCACGGTGCCCGCAGCGGCGGCAAGAACATCGACGCCTTGTTCCATCGCAGCCAGTGAGGGCAGGCCGAAATCGGTGCCTTTGTGCCCGTCATAGGTGAGGCTGCCGCAGAGAAAATCCGATGCGGCGTCCGTGGGGTCGTGATCGACGTAATTCTGGATATAGCAGGTGTCGCCCAAGGTGCAGTCGATGGGGATTTGCAGCGACAATTCCTGCGCCATGGCGGGCATGGCGCAGGGAAGTATCAGGGCCGCAAGGCGCATCAGTCCGCCGCGAGAAGCGGTGGTTTATGCTTTGAAATCCGCGCCTTTTCCGGCGGCTCGATGATCAGATCAAGCTCGCCCTTCTTGATGCCGACCTTAACGTGGCCCCCTTTTGCAAGCGTGCCGAACAACAGCTCTTCGGCCAGCGGCTTCTTGATGTGTTCCTGGATCACGCGGCCAAGCGGACGCGCGCCCATTTTGTCATCATAGCCTTTGTCAGCCAGCCATTCGGCGGCAGGGCGGGTCAGCTCGATGGACACGTTGCGGTCCATCAGCTGCGCTTCGAGTTGCAGCACGAACTTTTCGACCACTTGCAGGATGATTTCCTTGCCCAACGGCGCGAAGGACACGACCGCGTCCAGACGGTTGCGGAATTCCGGCGTGAACGTCTTTTCGATCGCCGCCGTATCTTCGCCCGTGCGCCGCTCGCGGCCAAAACCGATGGCTTCTTTCGCCATTTCGGAGGCCCCTGCATTGGAGGTCATGATGATAATAACATTGCGGAAATCCGTGGTCCGCCCGTTATGATCTGTCAGTTTGCCGTGGTCCATGACCTGCAACAGGATGTTGTAGACATCCGGGTGGGCCTTTTCCATTTCGTCGAGCAACAACACACAGTGCGGGTTCTGATCGACGCCATCGGTTAGCATGCCGCCCTGGTCAAACCCGACGTAGCCGGGGGGCGCCCCGATCAGGCGCGACACCGCGTGTTTCTCCATGTATTCCGACATATCGAAGCGCAGCAATTCCACGCCAAGGGTGTCGGCCAGCTGTTTGGCGACCTCGGTTTTGCCGACGCCGGTCGGACCTGCGAACAGGTAGTTGCCGATGGGCTTTTCAGGCTCGCGCAGGCCCGCGCGCGCCAGTTTGATGGCCGAGGACAGCGCGACGATGGCATCGTCCTGCCCGAACACCACCCGCTTGAGCGAGGTTTCAAGGTCCTTGAGGACTTCGGCATCGTCTTTGGTGACGTTTTTCGGCGGGATGCGCGCGATTTTTGCGACAACGGCCTCAATCTCTTTGGTGCCGATTGTTTTACGACGCTTGGATTCCGCGACCAGATGCTGGGCCGCGCCCGCCTCGTCGATCACGTCGATGGCTTTGTCGGGCAGCTTGCGGTCGTTGATGTAGCGCGACGACAGTTCCACCGCCGATTTGATCGCGTCGGCTGTGTATTTGATCTGATGGTGGTCCTCGAAATAGGATTTGATGCCTTTGAGGATCTTGATCGAATCCTCGACCGAGGGTTCGTTCACGTCGATCTTCTGGAACCGGCGGGCCAGCGCGCGGTCCTTTTCGAAGTGCTGGCGGAATTCCTTGTAGGTTGTGGAACCCATGCAGCGCAGTTTGCCGCCCGCAAGCGCGGGTTTGAGCAGGTTGGACGCATCCATCGCGCCACCGGACGTCGCGCCAGCACCGATGATGGTGTGAATTTCGTCGATGAACAGAACGGCATCGTCGTGATCCTCAAGCTCGCTCATCACGGCTTTCAGGCGTTCTTCAAAATCACCGCGGTAGCGTGTGCCGGCCAGCAATGCGCCCATATCGAGCGAATAGATGGTCGTCTCGGCCAGAACGTCGGGGACTTCTTTTTGGGTGATCTTGTAGGCGAGACCTTCGGCGATGGCGGTTTTGCCAACGCCCGGATCGCCCACCAGCAACGGGTTGTTCTTGCGGCGGCGGCACAGGACCTGCACGCAGCGCTCGACCTCGTGGTCGCGCCCGATCAACGGGTCGACATCGCCCTTTTGCGCCTTCACGTTCAGGTCGACGCAGTATTTTTGCAGTGCGCTTTCTTCTTTTTCGCCTTCGGTCGTCGTTTCGGCGTCATCCTCCATGGTGGGCGCGCCGGAAATCGGGCGGCTTTCGCCGAATGCAGGGTCTTTGGCGACGCCATGGGCTATGAAATTCACGGCGTCATAGCGGGTCATGTCCTGATCTTGCAGGAAGTAGGCGGCGTTGCTTTCGCGTTCGGCAAAGATCGCGACCAGCACATTCGCGCCGGTGACTTCGGTGCGACCGCTGGATTGCACATGGATCGCCGCACGCTGGATCACGCGCTGGAACGCGGCCGTGGGCACCGCTTCGGAGCCTTCGACCTCGGTGACCAGGGTCGACAGGTCGTCTTCGATGAAATCTTCCAGCGTCTTGCGCAATTGCTCAAGATCGACGGAACAGGCTTTCATGACGCGGGCTGCATCGGGTTCATCCACCAGCGCGAGCAAAAGATGCTCAAGTGTGGCGAGTTCGTGCTTGCGCGCATTGGCCAGCGCCAAGGCGGAGTGAATGGACTGCTCGAGCGTCGTTGAAAATGATGGCACGTTGAGTGCTCCTCTTGATCGGGGGTCTGGCGGGGGTGGTGGCCCGCGTCAGACCGTGGCCTCTTATGGTTAAGTTTTGGCTTATTGAGCGCGGCTTCAAGGGAAAACTTGCCACGTTTATGTTACAATACTCTTACTGTGTCCTTAGAGGCCCTCATTTTAAGGGCTTTTTAGCGATTGGGCCGGTTCAGAATTCGTCACGTTTTTTGCGAACATGTGCGAAGACGTCTTCGGGGGTTGCGTTCTCCATGCCGAGCGCGGCCTGAAGCGCGGGCGTATCTGCCCGCAAGAAGGGGTTTGTGCGCTTTTCAACGCCCAAGGTGGAGGGGACTGTGGGATGTCCGTCAGCGCGGGTTTGCGTGATCTCCTTGATACGAGAGATAAGGTCGCGATTGTCCGGTTCAATAGTTAATGCGAACCGCGCGTTGGTTCCTGTGTATTCATGGCCCGAGCAGACGCGCGTTTCATCGGGCAGATTGCGCAGTTTCAACATGCTGTGCCACATTTGCGCGGGGATCCCTTCAAACAGGCGGCCACAGCCAAGCGCCATCAGGCTGTCGGCGGTGAACACCACCTTGGAAAACGGGAAATGCACGGCGATATGGCCGATCGTATGGCCGGAGACATCAAAAATATGCACAGGTTCGCCAACGATCATAGGCGTGTCACCTTCGGACACGGCCAGATCCAGCGGCGGCAGGCGGTGCGCGTCGGCCTTTGCACCGATTACGCGCGCCGATCCGCGCAGCGGGGCGAGCCCGTCCACATGGTCCCAGTGGTGATGCGTCAGCAAGATGTCCGTCAGCGTCCAGCCCTGCGCGTCCAGCACGCTCTGAATGGGTGGCGCGTCCGGTGCGTCGACCAACAAAGTTTCGCGCGTCCGCGGGTTGTGCAGCAAGAACGCATAATTATCATCAAGACAAGGAATGGTGATGAGTTCTAGAGGCATGGCATTGTCGTCCCGTATGGTTATTGTGGCGGCACTCGGTGGACTCATACCATAGGGCAAGACCGTGGGGCCGCAATGCACCTGGATGTGCACGATCTTCGTGAATTCTACTATCGCAGCCCGCTTGGGCGTGCGGCCCAGAAGGTCGTGCGCAATGAATTGAAACGGTTGTGGCCAGAAGCGAAAGGGCAAACCGTGGCGGGGTTCGGGTTTGCCGTGCCTTTGCTGCGTCCGTTTCTAGCGGATGCGCGGCGTGTGATTGCGTTGATGCCGGGGCCGCAGGGCGTGATGCCGTGGCCCGCCGACAAGCCCAATGTGAGCGTGCTGTGCGAAGACACGTTGTGGCCTTTGGCGACAGGGTCCGTCGACAAGCTGGTGTTGATGCACGGTTTGGAAACATCCGATCATCCGCTGGCGTTGCTGGATGAATGCTGGCGTGTGCTGGGGCCGGGGGGCAGGGCGGTGTTTGTCGTGCCCAACCGGGCCGGGTTGTGGTCCCGCTCAGATGCGACGCCGTTCGGGTTCGGGCGGCCCTATTCGATGGGGCAGCTGGAACAGCAGTTGCGCGATGTCGGGCTTATCCCGACGAAAACACTGTCGACGCTATATCAGCCGCCATCCCCGCGCAAATTCTGGCGGCGCTTTGCCAGCGCGATGGAAGGCGCAGGCCGCCACATTCCCGTTTTTGCGGCCGGAGGTGTGCTGATGGTCGAAGTCACCAAGCAAGTTCCGCAACCCAAACGCCCGGGCCTGACCGAAGCGGTCAAACGCCCCCTGCGGGTGCTGGAGGGCATGGGGGGACCGGTGGTAAAGCCGGTTTAGGCCCAGATGTTGGTGATCGTATAGGTCTCGATCTCGCGGTTGGCCGTCAGGCCGTCCCACTCAAACACGGTATCACGATACGTGCTCTCGCCGGTGGCGTCGTTGAAACTGGTAAAATAGCCGCCCAGCTCAATGTCGGCAATGCGCACAGCGCCGTCCTCAAGAACAAGGAAATCCCCGTTTTCATCTACCGCACCGGTGAAATTCTCTGCGATCCGCTCTTCCACATCCACGCCATCGGGCACGATAAGCAAGCCGCGCATGTCCTGCGCTCGCGGTTCATAGATGTGCGATTGAGAGTAGTCGGTGTAGATCAATTGAACCAGACGCCCCTCGACGGCTTCGTCAATCTCTGCCTCGACAGTGTCATCTTCGTCGATCTGGTATGTTCCGAAGGGTGGAATATCGCTCGCGGTTTCGGCCTCGCCCGAAAGCTGCTGATATGCGGCAATGTCTTCGGCGCTGGCCTGCAATGTGATGGTGTCGCTGCCAGACGGATCATCCGAGCGGTGGGTCGTCCATTCAGAATTCACATCCTGACCCAGCCGCACGGTCACAGCGTCATCGCCCGCCTCCAAGAGGAACGCCAGATCTGGGTCGGAGTCTTCGGAGGCGACGATTGTGTCGGCGTCAGTGGTGCCAAGCACGCGAATGATGTCGCCATCGCTGTTTACGTCCGTGCCGCCCTCGCGGGTCAGGGCATCGGCGGGGTCGCCGCCTGCTGTGGAGATTGTTACGACCGGGATTGTTTCCTCGCCGGGCAAGGCGGGATCGATCGATTCACCCTCCTCACTCGCGGCCGGATCTTCGCCGGGGTCCGGTCCGTCGTCGATCGGTTCATCCAATTCATCATTGTCCGTGGTGTCATTCTCATCGGTCAACATCGGCAGCACCGCCAACGACCCGAAAATCAACATAATAAGTGCACTCGCGCCCATGCCCCCCCCCCAGAGGTTAAAACCAGTAACATGTCGAGGTTGCGCGGTTTTTCGACCGGAGTCAATTTTGCCAAAGAAAACAGGCATCTGTTCCGTCCCAGAATCGCCACAGGCGTCGACATGTCATTGCAAGGTCACCTATTTGAGCAATCCATGTGGCACAAAGGGTCGCAGGGTCAGCGCTAACAGTCGATTTTCCAAGCCTGTAAAGGATATTGTGCGGTGATAAATTGCGCCCCTAGGCGGTTGCCCCGTGCGAAACGCTCTGCTACATCGCCCTAGATTTTGCCGCCTCGCGCTTTTGTGAGGCATGATTTCTCCGCCTTGTGATTGCCCAACCGGGCGCGAACAGGGCCTAGTCTTCGGAAGGGTGGACGTGTCCGAAACAGCTTCGATTTCCTCCGGCATCGCCGCGCGCTATGCCTCCGCCGTGTTTGAGCTTTCAAGCGGCGCCAAGGGCCTTAAGGCACTTGAAACAGACATTGACGCTATGGCTGCTGCCCTTGAAAGCAGTGCCGATTTGCGGGCGCTGATTTCATCGCCCCTGTATAGCCGCAATGAACAAGGTGGCGCTATTGCTGGCGTCGCCAAGAAAATGAAACTCTCCAAGACCATGACCAACACGCTGGCGCTTATGGCGTCCAAGCGGCGTCTGTTTGTGGTTCCGCAGATGATCGCCGCCCTGCGCGCGATGATCGCACAGGAGAAGGGCGAAGTGACCGCGGATGTGGTCTCTGCCAAGGCGCTGACGAAGGCGCAGGCAGACAAGCTGGCCAAGACGCTGAAGGCGTCCGTCGGGTCAGATGTAAAAATCAATGCGACCGTTGATGAAACTCTCATCGGCGGTCTTGTCGTTAAAGTTGGGTCCAAAATGATCGACACGTCGGTCAAAGCAAAACTCAACGCACTCCAGAACACCATGAAAGAGGCCCGGTAATGGCGATCCAAGCTGCGGAAATCTCCGCGATCCTCAAGGACCAAATCAAGAATTTCGGCCAGGAAGCCGAAGTTGCAGAAGTCGGCCGTGTGCTGTCCGTCGGTGACGGCATCGCGCGCGTCTACGGTTTGGACAACATTCAGGCCGGTGAAATGGTCGAATTCCCCGGCGGTATTCAGGGCATGGCCCTGAACCTCGAATCCGATAACGTCGGTTGCGTTATCTTCGGGTCTGACCAGGCGATTAAAGAAGGCGACACCGTCAAGCGCACGAACGCCATTGTGGACGTGCCTGTGGGTGACGAGCTGTTGGGGCGCGTCGTTGACGGCCTTGGCAACCCGATTGACGGCAAGGGCCCGATCAAAACCAAAAAGCGCGCGATTGCGGACGCCAAAGCACCGGGCATCATCCCGCGTAAATCGGTTCACGAGCCGATGGCGACAGGCCTGAAGTCTGTTGACGCGATGATCCCGATTGGCCGTGGCCAGCGCGAGCTGATCATTGGCGACCGTCAGACCGGTAAGACAGCGATCGCGCTCGACACTATCCTGAACCAGAAATCCTACAACGAAGCTGCGGGCGACGATGAGTCCAAGAAGCTGTATTGCGTATACGTCGCGATCGGCCAGAAGCGCTCCACAGTGGCACAGCTGGTCAAGAAGCTCGAAGAAGCGGGCGCGATGGAGTATTCCATCGTTGTGGCCGCGACAGCGTCCGACCCTGCACCGCTGCAGTTCCTGGCACCCTACGCCGCGACAGCCATGGCAGAGCATTTCCGCGACAACGGCCGCCACGGTCTGATCATCTATGATGACTTGTCCAAGCA
>CBFHGD010000065.1:0-3115 GCA_965655275.1 Octadecabacter sp.
CCTGCATTGCCATTGCGAAAATTTCGGCGGCCGACGCGGTGAAGCTGGAGTTGAGCAGATAGACCGGCTGGGTCAGCGACCCGATCGGGGCTACGACGCCGTCAACGGGCGCGGTATAGCCCGATGCTGTGCGGGTGGTCTTGCTGAACGCGGGCACGGGTTGATCGGTGAAAAAGCTGGCGTAGGCCAGCGCGACGGTGTCCGATCCGCCGGGGTTCAGGCGGTTGTCGAGGATGATCGCGCGGGTATTCAGCAGTGAGTCTGACAGGTCGCTAAAGGCGGCGGTGGCGAGCGCGGCTTCGGTTGTGAAAAGCCCGGGGTTGGTGCCCATGTGCCGTAAGAAGACGTAGCCGATGTTGTCGGGCAGGATCGCGTATTCCAGCCCTGTGTCTTCAACCGCTGTCAGACCGCGCGCGCGCAGGGTGTCGCGCAATTGCATGACGTCGGCGGCCCAGTCAGGGCGCGTGGCGGGGCTGAAAACAGCTTGGGTATCAGGGCGATAGAGGAAAAGATGCCCGTCATCCAACCCTGCAAGGCTGGTGGTGAGCGCGGCCCATAAAGCGGCGTCATCGGCGTTATCCGGCAGTGTTGTATAGTGGCTTGTCCAACTGACGCCGTGAAGGTCAAAGAAGGGGTAATGTTCGTCCATCGTGGCATGGGCGACGTCGAAAACAGCCTGCGGAGATATATCGGGCTGGGGCAGGCACGCGGCAGGCAAGCGGTCGATCCTGTCGGCCCCGATCGTGTTGATCGTGCCCTCTACCGTTAGCGTCAGGCGGGCGTTGACTACGTCCATTTGGGTGTCCGCAATTTCGGCCAGCAGCCACGAATGGGCGGGGGCCGTGATGAACGGCACGCAGCCCGCCGCGTTGACCTGATAGCCGTCGATGCGAAAGCGACCGACATCAAGAACCATTCCGTAGCCTTCGGTTTGCCAGACCCCACGCGCATCTTCGCGGGGCCAGAACAGCGGCCAGCTGACGGCGATCACGGCAAGAACCACGACTGCGGCTCGCATCAGATAGCGTAGAGCGCCCCAGATCAGCACGACACGAACATCACGTCAGCGCGGCCAGAACACGCGCCCAAGACCGGATGCCTTTGTGAAACGCTTCGACGTCGTATTTTTCGTTGGGGCTATGGATGCGGTCATCCTCGGAGGCAAAGCCGATCAGCATCGCGTCCATGTCCAGCACGGTTTTGAAATGCCCTGCGATGGGGATCGACCCGCCCATGCCGACAAACACGGCCTCACGGTTCCACTCGTCGCTCAGGGCTTGGCGGGCCTGTTCGAATTCGGGACGGTCGGTGTTCATCACGCTTGCAGGCGCGCCCTCAAGGTCATTGTCCCACGTTACCGTCGTGCCGAACCGCAACTGGCCCTCGACGTGTTTGCGCAGGGCGACGCGGATTTTGTCGGGGTCCATATCCCCCACCAAACGGCAGGTGATTTTGCAGTGGGCGTCGGCGGGGATTACGGTTTTTGATCCCGCGCCCTGATATCCGCCCCACAACCCGTTGATTTCCAAGGTGGGGCGCGCCCACTGCTGCTCAAGCACCGAATAGCCTTTTTCGCCCGCGGATTCGGTTAGCCCCGCATTTTGCATGTAGTCTTCTTCGTCAAAGCCGCAGGTCTTCCATTGGGCCTTCAGGTTGTCGCCAATCTCGATCACGTCGTCATAAAATCCGTCGATGACCACGCGGCCCTGATTGTCGTGAAACGACGCAATGATGCGGCTGATTTCCTTGAGCGGATTGACGGCGGGGCCGCCGTAGTGACCCGAATGCAGGTCCATCGCGGGGCCGTGCAGGGTGAATTCATCCTTGAGCATTCCGCGCAACTGGCTGGCAATCGACGGCACGCCTTGGGCAACCATGCCTGTGTCACAGATCAGCGCGAGGTCTGCCTTCAGCTCGCCTGCGTGCTTTTCCATAAACGGGACGAGGGAGGGGGAACCGGTTTCTTCCTCACCCTCAAACAGGAAGGTGATTTTGCAAGGCAGTTTGCCGTGAACAGCGATCCACGCGCGACAGGCCTCCATAAAGGTCATCAACTGGCCTTTGTCATCGGATGTGCCACGGCCGCGAATGACCTTTTTATCGCCGCGGTCTTCGATGAAGGGCGCAAACGGGTCGTGATCCCAAAGTTCAATTGGATCAACGGGTTGCACATCATAGTGGCCATAAAACAGCAGATGCGGCCCACTGCTGCCAACGTGCCCGACAACCATCGGGTGCATGGGTGTGTCGCGCTTGGACGCTTCAACGCCGAGCGATTGCAGATCCGCAACCAGCCAGTCTGCAGCCTTGTTGACCTCGTCCTTGAAGGCGGGGTCGGTGGATACGGATTTAAGCTTGAGCAGCCCCATCAGGCGCTCCAGCGAGGCGTCGAGATCATCATCGATTTTGGCAAGGACTGCATCAAGGGACATAGCGCGGCTCCGGATTTGTTTCGCAGGCAGAGTGGCACAGTCGCGCGCCGCGTCAACTGCCGCAAACTTGATTCAGATCAATTCATCGGACTGCGCGCGCGGATACACCTGTGACACGGGGTAACAGTCAGGTGCTTGGGGCGACCAAAGTATTGCTTGATACCACTTGGGGATATATCAGACCCCGAACCTTGCTGGTGGGACACGTCCTGCGGCTGCACGACAAGGGAACGTAAATTGGACTATACCGCAAAGCTTGACCAAGCCCTCGCACGCCTTCACCAAGAAGGGCGCTACCGCACGTTCATTGATATTGAACGCACCAATGGTCAGTATCCGCACGCCGTATGGACCCGTCCGGACGGCGAGGCGCAAAATATCACCGTTTGGTGTGGCAACGATTACCTCGGTATGGGGCAGCATCCGGTTGTGTTGGCGGCGATGCACGAAGCGATCGCGGCCACAGGTGCCGGATCGGGTGGCACGCGAAACATTTCGGGCACAACCGTTTATCACAAACGACTTGAGGCTGAACTAGCTGATCTGCACCGCAAAGAAGAGGCTTTGTTGTTCACATCGGCCTACATCGCCAATGACGCAACGCTGTCGACCCTGCCGAAGCTGTTTGACGGTCTGATCATCTATTCGGACGAAAAGAACCACGCGTCCATGATCGAAGGCAT
>CBFHGD010000065.1:3125-12439 GCA_965655275.1 Octadecabacter sp.
CCGGCGCAATGGCGGCCACAAACGTATTTTCAAACACAATGATCTGGCCCATCTGCGCGCGCTGCTTGAGGCGGATGACCCTGATGCGCCCAAAATGATCGCGTTTGAATCGATCTATTCTATGGAGGGCGATTTCGCCCCGATCGAAGCGATCTGCGATCTGGCCGATGAATTTGGCGCGTTGACCTATATCGACGAAGTGCACGCGGTGGGCATGTATGGCCCGCGCGGGGCCGGGGTTGCCGAACGCGATGGCTTGATGGGACGAATCGACATCATCAACGGCACGTTGGCGAAAGCCTATGGTGTTATGGGCGGCTATATCGCAGCCTCTGCGAAGATGTGTGATGCGGTGCGCTCCTACGCGCCCGGCTTTATTTTCACAACGTCGCTTCCCCCTGCGATTGCGGCGGGTGCTGCGGCGTCAGTGGCGCATCTGAAAACCGATCAGGCCTTGCGCGATAGCCAGCAAACACAGGCCAAAATCCTCAAGACGCGGTTGCGTGGCCTTGGATTGCCGATAATTGATCATGGCAGCCACATCGTGCCATTGATTGTAGGTGACCCTGTGCACACGCAACAATTGTCCGACATGCTGTTGCAGGATCACGGGATTTACGTGCAGCCGATCAATTTCCCGACGGTGCCACGCGGCACAGAGCGGCTGCGGTTTACCCCGTCGCCGGTGCATGGCCCGAAAGAAATGGACGCCCTTGTCAAGGCTCTTGAT
Source organism: Octadecabacter sp. (assembly GCA_965655275.1). Taxonomy (GTDB): domain Bacteria; phylum Pseudomonadota; class Alphaproteobacteria; order Rhodobacterales; family Rhodobacteraceae; genus Octadecabacter. The sequence continues at coordinate 3,856 of CBFHGD010000065.1, forward strand.
GCGCTGTGGTCCCAATGTGCGCTGAATCGCGCCGAGCTTGCCGGTTAACCTTTGGATAAGTGCAAAACGGTTTTCCTTGTGGTAATATGAAGGTAAGCAGCCGTCGACAGCACGAATCGAATGGCTTGCGCTGGGGCACAAAGGGTAGGTTTTTGGGATGATCCGCAGGGGATTTAAACGGGTTAAGAACGATGTGGTTGAAGAAACCACCGGGTTCGACGCCTTTGAATTGCGTCTGGGTGATCTGATGCGCGGCGAACGTGCCACTATGGGCAAGAGCCTGTTGGACGTGCAGCGCGAACTCAAGATCAAAGCTGCCTACATTGCCGCCATCGAGAACGCTGATCCCACATCATTTGACACACCGGGTTTTATCGCCGGATACGTGCGTTCTTATGCGCGGTATCTGAACATGGATCCCGATTGGGCGTTCGATAAATTCTGCACCGAAAGTGGCTTTGCCACAGCGCACGGCATGTCCGAACAGGCGTCGGGCGCGAAACCCAAGGTCGTCGAGCCGAATATGTTTGAAAAAGACATTTTCGCCACACCCGCCACACCGTTTGTGCCGGCAGGGGACGCGATGTTCGCCGCAGTGGAAGCTCGTGCGGTCGGGTCTTTCGTCGTGCTTGTCGCCCTGATCGGTGGCTTGGGTTTTGGCGGTTATACGGTGCTGCAAGAAGTCCAGAAGGTGCAGCTTGCACCGGTTGAAAATACGCCCAGCGTGGTGGCCGATATTGATCCGCTTGCGGGCGGTGGTTTGCCCGCTGCCGATGCCGGCATTGATGTGGTTGCAGGCTTTGATGCACCGACAACCGAAAGTCTCGATCGTCTCTATCGCCCACAAGCCCTTGATGCGCCTGTGCTGGTGCCGCGCGACGGGCCGATTGCGCGCCTTGACCCACGCACGAATGGTGCGCTGAACCCGACGACGGGCGAACGCGCCGGTTTGATTGCGCAGGCAGGGCCTGACAACGCAGCGGCAACACCCGGCGTCCAAGTGACGGAAACGCCACGCCCCGGTGTGCAGCTGGTTGCTGTGCGCGATGCCTGGGTGCGGGTGCGCGCTGCGGACGGCTCGGTTATTTTTGAAACCGTCATGAGCGCGGGTGACACGTTTGACGTGCCGCAAACCGAAGATCCGGCCACATTGCGCATTGGTGAATCCGGCGCTGTGTATTTCGCTGTGAACGGCGCACATTACGGTCCGGTTGGCCCGCGTGGTGCAGTGTCTTCGAATGTTGCGCTTTCCGTCGGTAATCTGACCGAAACCTATGCGGTTGCCGATTTGAACGCTGACAGCGATCTGGCCGAAGTGGTGCGCGTTGCTTCACTGCAGGGCCTTGCGCCTGCACAAGACCTGAACCAGTAATCCCCAAAACAAACTGTCGCAGGCCGTTGCCCACACTGGGGGTGAGGGTTAGGTAGTGCCCCAAGCGCAGTCCTGACAGGTGTTTGCAAATGTCTCTGAACCATATCCGCCCGTGGCGTAACATTTACCGGCGCGAAAGCCGCCAGATCATGGTGGGGACCGTGCCCGTGGGTGGCGATGCGCCGATCACGGTCCAGACGATGACCAACACCCTGACGCCGGACGTGGCTGCAACGCTTGCGCAAATTCAGGCCGCGGCGGATGCGGGCGCGGACATCGTGCGGGTTTCGGTGCCCGATGAGGAGTCATCGGCGGCGTTGAAACAGATTTGCGCGCAAAGCCCTGTTCCGATCGTGGCGGACATCCATTTTCACTACAAGCGCGGCATCGAGGCGGCCGAGGCGGGCGCGGCCTGCCTGCGCATCAACCCCGGCAATATCGGGTCACAAGAGCGCGTGCGCGAGGTGATCAAGGCTGCCAAGGACAACAACTGTTCGATCCGCATTGGCGTGAACGCGGGCAGCCTTGAGAAGCATCTGCTTGATAAATATGGGGAACCTTGCCCCGACGCGATGGTCGAAAGCGGGCTGGACCACATCAAGATCCTGCAAGACAACGATTTTCACGAATTCAAGATCAGCTGCAAAGCGTCGGATGTGTTCATGGCCGCTGCCGCGTATCAACAGCTCGCCGAGGCCACGGATGCGCCGATCCACCTTGGTATCACAGAGGCCGGCGGGTTGACGTCGGGTACGATCAAATCTTCGATCGGCATGGGGAGCCTGCTGTGGGCCGGTATTGGGGACACGATCCGCGTGTCCCTGTCCGCGGATCCCGTAGAGGAGGTGAAGGTCGGGTATGAAATCCTCAAATCCCTCGGGTTGCGCCACCGCGGTGTGAACATCATTTCCTGCCCGTCCTGCGCGCGGCAGGGCTTTGATGTCATCAAGACCGTCGAGGCGTTGGAAAAACGCCTGGAGCATATCAAGACGCCCATGAGCCTCAGCATCATCGGCTGCGTTGTGAATGGCCCCGGCGAGGCGTTGATGACCGACGTCGGGTTCACGGGCGGCGGTAACGGGTCGGGCATGGTGTATCTGGCAGGCAAGCAAAGCCACAAGCTCGGGAACGACCAAATGATTGATCACATCGTCGAGCAGGTCGAGGCGAAGGCCGCAGAGCTGGATGCAGCGGCGGCGGCCGAGACAACACAGTAGTTACCCGCAGCATTACGTGCCTTCAGCTGCAGGAGGTGTTGTGAGCGACCAAAGGATTGGGGGCCAGCCCCCCAAACCCCCGGGATATTTGCAAAGCAAAGACGGGCAGGCGCGGAAATAGCGTGGATCAGGGGCGGTCTGGCGCGCTTTAGCTGTCTTCGCGCTGCGCCTTTACGATTTCGCGCATCTGGTCGAGGTCGACGTAGCCGCGGATCAATTGATCACCAAACACAAACGTCGGGGTGCCGGTGATTTGCATCCGGTCGCCCAAGTCGCGGTTGGCCGCAATCACGTCGCGGGTCGCGTCGCTTTCCATTTCGGAAAAGATCGCATCGGCGTCGAGGTCGAAGGCCTCTGCCAATGTACCAAGGCTGGCTTCGGTGACATCGGAGCGCAGGGCCATCAACGCGTCTGATATTTGTTTATACGCCTCATCGCCCGCGACGGCCTTGGTTGCGACAGCAAAGCGGGACGCGAGCAGCGATTGTTCGCCCAGAATCGGGAATTCTTTGGTGATGATACGGATGTTACCGTCGCTGCTGACCAGTTCCTGAACTTCAGGGTGGGCGCGGCGGCAAAAGCCGCACCGGTAATCGACGAATTCAACGACGGTGATGTCGCCGTCGGGGTTGCCTCCGACATAGGAAAAGCCGTCGTCAAACAGCGCGCTGGCATTCAATTCTGCCAATTGTTCGTCGCGCAAGACCTCGGCCTGTGCCTGACGGGCTTCCAGGACGCCGATGGCTTCCATCAACACTTCGGGGTTGTCGAGAAGGTAGGCGCGCACTTCGGCGCGAAACGCATCACGTTCGCCGTCGGTCATTTCATCGAGATCGAGCGCAAACGCCGATGTCGCGGTCAAGGTCAGGGCGGCGAGGGTTGTTGTGAGGCGCATCGAAATCTCCAATCAGAACTACTGTGCAGCAGACAACACATCTTGCGCCCGCTGCCAAGGGGCAGATCCGCGAGGGAGGCGGTCTGCCGCACGTGTGGCGTGCACAATCGCGTCATTGATCCGCCCTTGCAGAGCGTAGCGTTCTGCGGTGGCGAGGGACGCGAGGCCGGGTTGACCGGTGCGCGCGTAAGCCTGACCTAGATCGCGCAGGATGCGGGCATCTTGCCCGTCCAGTGCGCGGGCGCGCTCCAACGTGGTGACGGCGCGGGTGTTACTGTCCGCCGTATCCAGCGCCAGCAGCGCGCGGCCATACCCACCAAGGATCAGCGGTTCGTTGGGGTTCAAGTTTACCGCGGTCTGATAGGCATTTACGGCAGGGCCTGCCTGACGGCTTTCAAGTAGAATCTGGCCATAAAGTTCATGCCAATAGGCGTCATTGGGGTATTGTTGCAGCAGGGCCTGCATGGACGCGATGGCGCGGTTTGCATCCGCCTGCCGGTGATAGGCGACGGCGCGGCGCATAACGCCAACGGGCGTGGTATCATTGCGGGTGCGGCGCAGGGTCCAGCCGGGGTTTTGGGTAAACGCGCTGAGTTTGCCTTGGGCGCGGGCGAACCAGAAATCGGCATTGGGGTTTGGCGCGGAGGTGCCGGGGTTGGCGGCGATCAGCCCGCGCAGGGTGCGAATGCGTTCGGATGTCAGCGGGTGGGTGCGGGTGTAGGGGTCCTGACGTGACAGGGACAGTGCCTCCTGACCGCGAAACAGCTCAAGGATTTCCAGCGCGCCGTTCGGGTCCACGTCTGCGCGCAGCATATAGCGGATGCTGGATTGATCGGCGGCGGCTTCTTCGGCGCGGGTGTGTGAATAGAAGCTGCGTTGTGCGGCGCCGGCCGCGCCCGCCGCAAGCCCGCCTGCCGCAGCCCCGCTGTCTGATGCCAGCGCCACAGCCAGAGCAAGCGCCATCCCAAAGCCCGCCACAGTTTCACTGTTGCGCATATTCGTAAGCCTGCGCGAGATATGGCCGTTGGCGATATGCGCGGCTTCGTGGGCGATGACGGACTGCAACTGGCTCGCGCTTTGCATGCGTTGCAACAGGCCCGAATGGATGAATATCGCGCGTCCGTTCAAGACAAAGGCGTTCAGGCCGCTGTCATTGACGACCAGAATACGCACATTCGCGGGGTTAAGTCCGGCGGCGCGCAAAATGGGGTTCGCTAGTTGATCAAGACTGTGTTCGATATCTGCGTCGCGGATCAGGCTGACCGCTTTGGCGGGCAGGGCGAGCGACACCCAGACGAGGGCGGCGCAGACAAACAAGACAATCGGTGAGAGGCGCATTGACGGGCTCCGGCGGGACAGGGCAAACAGGTGCAAAGACGATCGGGCAAAGAATAGGGCACAGCTGATGCGAAACTCAAGGCGGGGCGAGGTTGATGCGTTCATTGTGATGGACGTGATGGAGCAAGCCCGTGCGTTGGAAGCGTCAGGGCGCACTATTATTCACATGGAAGTGGGCCAACCCGGGACAGGCGCACCCGAGCAGGCACTTGCGCGGTTGTCCGCTGATATGGCCAGCGACCCGCTGGGCTACACGGTCGGGCTGGGCCTGCCGGAATTGCGCGCGCGCGTCGCGCAACACTATATGGATTGGTATGGTGTCGAGCTGGATCCGGAGCGTGTGGTGATCACTTCCGGTGCATCTGGCGCGTTCCTGTTGGCGTTTTCGGCCCTGTTTGACACGGGCGAGCGCGTGGGCCTTGGCGCGCCGTGCTATCCGTCTTACCGCCAGATTTTGAAGGCGCTGGATCTGGTGGCGGTAGACATGCCGACGACGTTGGACGCGCGCATGCAGCCCGTCGCGGGCGATGTCACTGCGCATGATCTGGCGGGAATGATCGTGGCGTCCCCCGCCAACCCGACGGGCACAATGTTGGGGCTGGACGACATGCGCGCCTTGGCTGCGGCCTGCGAGGATGCGGGCGCTGCGTTCATCAGTGACGAGATTTATCACGGGCTGGCCTACGCGGGCCGCGCCATAACCGCGTTGGAGGTGACGGACGAGGTCTATGTCATCAATTCGTTTTCCAAGTATTTCTCGATGACCGGCTGGCGCGTGGGCTGGATGGTGGTGCCGCAGGACCATGTCCGCCGGATTGAACGGCTGGCGCAAAACATGTTCATTTGCCCGCCCCACGCGTCCCAACGGCTGGCGCTGCACGCGATGGACTGCGCGCCCGGGCTGGACCGCAACGTCGATGTTTATCGTGCCAATCGCGATCTGATGATTGACGCGTTGCCCAAGATGGGGCTGGGCAAGTTTGCCCCGCCTGATGGCGCATTTTACGTCTATGTCGATGTGAGCGACTATACCCAAGACAGCCTTAGATTTTGCCGGCAAGTGCTTGAAAAAGCAGGTGTTGCGATCACGCCGGGACTGGATTTTGATCCTGTGGAGGGGCACAAATGGGTGCGGTTGTCTTATGCACGATCAACGGAAGATATCCGCGAAGGGCTCGTCCGGTTGGCTGCGTTCATGAACGATTTGAGAGCGGCACAATGAGGTTCATCGCCAACTTGAAGGGCGCGATCTGCGCGCTGGCGGTGCTGGTATCGCCCGCCACCGCGCAAGAGTTTTCGGGCTTGGCGCGGCTGGACGTGTCGGCCTCTGGCGTTGAGGATAATCGAAGCGGATCCGAGCTGACATTGTTTTTGTCACAGGCCGTGCCGTACCGTGTGTTCACACTGGATGAGCCGCGCCGGTTGGTTCTGGATTTTCGCGAGTTGGATTTCAGGGGGCTGGACGCGCAGACATTTGATCAAAGTGATCGCGTGTCATCGGTGCGGTTTGGCCCGTTGCGCCCGGGCTGGAGCCGGATGATCGTTGACTTGGACGCGCCGATGCGGGTGGACCTTGCGGGCATGCGCGTCAACGAGACTGATGGCACGGCGGTGGTCGAAATTACTTTGCGGCCCACATCGCCGGAAGATTTTGGGGCCAATTCCGGTGTGCCCGACGATCCTGATTGGGCGTTTGTCATGGCATCCGACCTTGACGCAGCCGCGCCCGTTGATGATGGCGGACCGTTGGTGATTGTGATCGACCCGGGGCATGGCGGGATTGATCCGGGGGCAGAGTATGACGACGTGCAAGAGGCTGATGTCATGCTGGCGCTGGCGCGCGAACTTGCCAGCGCATTGGGCCGGATCGAGGGCGTTCAGCCCGCCATCACCCGCAACGATGATGCGTTTGTGCCGCTGCAAGAACGCCTGACGCTGGCGCGCGGGGCGGGGGCGGATTTGTTTATTTCGCTGCATGCCGATGCGCTTGAAGGGGTGCAGGCGACGGGCGCGTCTGTCTACACGTTGACAGACGCGGCGGCATCAGAGGCATCGTTGCGCATGGTGGAGCGGCATGAGCAGGGGGACCTGTTGGCCGGTGTGGATTTGCGCGGGCAGGACGACGAAGTTGCAGTGATGTTGCAGGATTTGGTGCGCATCGAAACGGCCGCCTCGGGCGAGAGGTTTGCCGACCAATTGGTGCAGGCAATGCGCGACACGGGGGCGGTGCTGAATTCACGGCCGCGGCGCGAGGCGGCGCTGGCGGTTTTGAATGCAGCTGATTTCCCGTCGATCCTGCTTGAAGTCGGGTTTTTGTCGAATGATGCGGACCGCATGCGGCTGACGACCCCGCAGGGGCGCGCGCCGATTGTGGCGGCGGTGACATTGGCTGTCGGGCGTTGGGCGATCGAGGAGGCGGCGTTGGAACCGCTGATCCGCCAATAGTCAGCCGGCATAGCGCGCCAGCCAGATGGTATGGAAATCGCAGGTCGGGTCTTCGGGGCGGTATTCGATGACCTTGAAGCCATGGGTTGTCAGCAGGGCATCGTAATCATGTGCATCAAGGCTCGCGTGATAGACGGGCGCACCGGCGGCATGACCCCAGGATTCGCCCGCATTCGGGCCGGACGTGAACACCAATGCGGCCTTGGGCGCGGCATGACGGGCAAAGATCGCAAACATCGCGCGCTGATCATCGGGCGAGAGATGAAAGAAGCTGTCCCAAGCGAGGATTGCGTCAAACCGTTCGCCCAGATCAAGTGTCCTCATATCTGCGTGAATGGCGCGGGCCTGCGGTAGGGTTCGGGCGAACAGGTCGACCATGGCCGCCGCCCCGTCAACGCCGGTGACGGACAGGCCGCGTTCGGCCAGATAAGTCGCGATGGGCGCCCCGGGGCCACAGCCAAGATCAAGCAGGCGGCGCGGGGATACATTGCGCGGCGTGACGCCTAACATCCTGTCAAGAATAGGTTTTTCAAACAAGCTGCGGTTGCGTGCGCGCTGGAAATCAGACGCGACGCGCTCATAGGTTGGCAAGATATCGGCGGGAGTGGTTTGGCGTGTCATGACGGTGATGTGCGGCCTTGTGCGGGGTTTCACAAGCACGCTTTGGCGGGTCGCAACGGAACCGGCGGGACTTGGCCGAAAACATGCGCAGTTCTTTTGACGCTGACGCGCAATCTGCCTATAAGCGGGGCAACTGTCTCGGGGGCGTTCAGCAGAATGGTTTTGCGTTTTATCTTGTCGTTCTTTGGCGGCATCTTTTCGATGCTGACGCTCGGTGCGGGCATGGCCGCGCTGACCCTTGGTGCGATCTTTTACATGTATGGCAAGAACCTGCCCACCTATGAGGTTCTGGCCAACTACCAACCCAAAACCATCAGCCGCGTCTATTCGGGCGAAGGACAGGTGATTGACGAGTTTGCCGAGGAACGCCGCCTGTTCACACCGGCTGCGGAAATTCCCGACATCGTCAAACAGGCGTTTATTTCCGCCGAGGACAAGAATTTCTACACCCACGACGGCTATGATCTGCGCGGCATCGCGGCGGCCTTTTACGAGGCGATTGCCAGCCGGGGTGAAACCCTGCGGGGCGCGTCCACGATCACCCAGCAGGTTGCCAAGAACTTCCTTCTGGACGGATCCCGCCGGGTGGAACGCAAAATTCAGGAAATCATTCTTGCGCCTCGGATCGAGGAAACACTGGGCAAGGAAGGCATCCTTGAGCTTTACCTCAACGAGATCGACCTTGGCGTGCGATCC
>CBFHGD010000066.1:0-12276 GCA_965655275.1 Octadecabacter sp.
CAGTTACTGCGGTTGCCGTGCTGAAAAACCCCGTGCTCGATCTGCGCCATAATGACCTGTTTGTGCTTTGTGCCTTTAACCTCTGTATGATTTGCATAACTACAGAGCAAACGCGACCGTTTCTAAAGGAGATCACAATGTCCAAAGGGTATGCCATTGCTGCCGGTGCCGTCGTTCTTGCAGTTTTGGGGGGCACATTTGCCGCCACACAGTTTTCCGGTGGGGACGAGGATATCTTTGCGCAGTGTCGGACCAGTCAATCTGCCGGTGGCGCGATCGGGGGGCCGTTCGAGTTGGTTGACGAAACGGGTCAAACCGTAACGGACCAGGACGTTATCACAGGGCCGACGTTGATTTATTTTGGCTACACGTTCTGCCCGGACGTTTGCCCCTTGGATAATCTTCGCAATGCACTGGCGATCAATATTCTGGACGAGCAAGGCGTTGACATTAAACCGGTCTTTATCTCGATCGACCCGGAGCGTGATACAGTGGAGGTCGTTCGCGACTTCACGGACAACTTCCACGACCGGATGTTGGGCCTGACAGGATCACCCGAACAGGTGCGCGCGGCGTCACAAGCTTACCGGACGTACTACAGCAAGGAAGACACGGAGGACGAGTATTACCTCGTTGATCATACGACTTTGACCTATTTTGTTTTGCCAGAATACGGGTTTCAGGAGTTCTACCGTAGGGATGTCACCGAACAGGAAATGGCCGAGAGTCTGGCATGTTTTGTAGAGGCCGCTGAAAACGCAGGCTAAACAGAGATTTGACCCCACCCGATTACAGCGCTACCTCTTACTCCTAACTTCAAGGAGACGGCATCGGATGGATCAAGACCTGATAGGCGACGACAAGTCGCTCCTGCTTGTGGATGATGACGAACCGTTCTTGCGTCGCCTTGCCAAGGCAATGGAAAAGCGCGGATTTGAAGTTGAAATGGCCGACAGTGTTGTTGCTGGCAAAGCCATCGCCACAGCCCGTCCACCAGCCTATGCGGTGGTTGACCTGCGACTTGAGGATGGAACCGGCCTCGATGTTGTCGAAGTTCTACGCGAGCGTCGCCCTGAATGCCGGATTGTTGTCCTGACAGGGTATGGTGCGATTGCGACGGCCGTGGCTGCCGTGAAAATCGGCGCGACGGACTATTTGTCCAAACCTGCGGACGCGGCTGATGTCATGAATGCGCTGTTGGCCAAGTCCGACCAGCTGCCGCCACCCCCTGAAAACCCGATGAGCGCTGATCGCGTGCGTTGGGAACACATCCAGCGGGTCTATGAATTGTGTGATCGTAATGTGTCGGAGACAGCGCGGCGTTTGAATATGCATCGTCGGACGTTGCAGCGCATCCTCGCAAAACGAAGCCCGCGGTGACCCGCAAGAAGCGGTTTACATCTGCGCCAACAACGCGTGATGACGGTCGGTGAAATCATGACGCACCTCAAGGGGTGGGCGTAATCGTATGGTACAGTTCTCAACAATAGTCGGGTCAGGCTTTCCAAAAAACCTGTCGGCTTCGGCGGTCGTAAAGCCGGCGATCTGCACAGCTTCCAGCCAGGCGCTGATCTTATCTGCTTTCTTAATCTGTTTCTTTGTCTGAACAGGAACCTGCGCTGGCAAACCGAACCGGATGTGTACGGCGGCCATCAAACGATCATCTAGCGTTTCATAGCCGGGCCCGATTGCTGCCTTAACCGGGCTGATCATGTCCCCGATAACATATTCGGGCGCATCGTGGAGTAGCGCCGCCAGTCGCCACTTCGTCGGCGCCTTGGGGTTCATCTGGCCAAATATCTGCTCGACCAACAACGAATGTTCCGCAACCGAATAGGCGAAATCGCCATGGGTCTGGCCATTCCAGCGCGCCACAAACGCAAGGCCATGGGCAATGTCTTCTATCTCGATGTCCATCGGAGTCGGATCCAGCAGGTCCAACCTGCGTCCCGATAGCATCCGTTGCCAAGCACGGGGTTGTTTCATCCAAAATCACTCCACAATCGAGCGCAGACCCTAAGGCGCGCGCGCTTCCATTGTCGAGACCCTAATGCAGTGCTATGTCGTGCCGAATTCATATCCCGAGGAGAGCGGCCAATGGCCAAGGACTACATCGTTAAAGACATCGCACTTGCCGCATTTGGACGCAAAGAGCTGGATATTGCGGAGACTGAAATGCCAGGCTTGATGGCGTGCCGCGAGGAATATGGAACATCCAAGCCATTGACGGGTGCGCGGATTGTCGGGTCGCTGCACATGACGATCCAAACGGCTGTATTGATCGAAACGCTGGTCGAACTCGGCGCGGATGTGCGTTGGGCATCCTGTAACATCTTTTCAACACAAGACCACGCAGCGGCGGCGATTGCGGAAGGCGGCACGCCGGTGTTTGCGATCAAAGGCCAGTCTTTGGAAGAACATTGGGATTACCTTGATAAATCCTTCGCCTTCCCTGAAGGCGCGAACATGATCCTGGACGATGGCGGTGACGCGACACTCTACATCCTGATGGGTGCGCGCATGGAAGCCGGCGAAGATGTGCTAGCCGTCCCGACGTCCGAGGAAGAAGACGTTATCAAGAAGCAGATCCAGAAACGCATGGCAGCAACACCGGGTTGGTTTGCCAAAACCAAAGCGGACATTCTGGGTGTGTCAGAAGAAACAACAACAGGCGTTCACCGCCTGTATGATCTGCACAAGAACGGCCAACTGCCGTTCCCGGCGATTAATGTGAATGATTCCGTGACCAAATCGAAGTTTGACAACAAGTATGGCTGCAAGGAATCGCTTGTCGACGGGATCCGCCGTGCGACGGATACGATGATGGCGGGCAAGGTTGCCGTTGTTATGGGCTACGGTGATGTGGGCAAAGGGTCTGCGGCGTCCCTTGCGGGTGCGGGTGCACGCGTGAAGGTAACCGAGGTTGACCCGATCTGCGCCCTTCAGGCCGCAATGGACGGTTTTGAAGTTGTCACGCTGGATGATGCCGTTGAAACTGCTGACATCTTCATCACAACCACAGGCAACAAAGACGTCATCAAAATCGAAGACATGCGTCGTATGAAAGATATGGCGATCGTCGGCAACATTGGCCACTTCGACAACGAAATTCAGGTTGCCGCGCTGAAAAATCACAAATGGACCAACATCAAAGAACAGGTGGATATGATCGAGATGCCATCTGGCAACCGGTTGATCCTGCTGTCCGAAGGGCGCTTGCTTAACCTTGGAAACGCGACCGGCCACCCGAGCTTCGTGATGTCGGCATCCTTCACAAATCAAGTGTTGGCGCAGATTGAATTGTTCACCAAAGGCGATGAATACCGACCCGGCGTTTATATTCTGCCCAAGCATTTGGACGAGAAAGTAGCGCGCCTGCACCTTGATCGCATCGGTGTGAAGCTGTCCAAACTGGACCCCGAACAGGCAGCCTATATCGGCGTTTCTCCTGACGGTCCGTTCAAGCCGGAACATTATCGCTACTAAGCGTATGATAAGAATGTTGAGAGCGCCGATCCGGTTGGGTCGGCGTTTTCATGTGGCGGGAATGAAAAGTCGGGTTACTTTTCGGCGAACCCAAGAGGCGTCGCTGTGCAACCTGAAGAACCTGAATCCTCACAAGCGCCATCCGAAACCCCGCGTCATGTATCGCGCTGGGCGATCTTTCGATCCGTTGGCGGCGCGGTCGTATCGATTGCGGTTATCGGCGGTCTTCTGGCCCTGTTTCATCCTGAAACACCTCTGCCTGACGCGTGGAACGCAACCGCCCCACTTTCAGTGGCCGATCCGGTTTCGCCCCTAACGTCATGGAAATTGCGGATAGCGATTGGTGACCCTGCCCAATGCCTCGCAGCTTTGCGTCCAGCGACAAATGCAGCAGTGCAGCCCGCTTTGGAAGCAACCGAGAACTGCCACATCCGCAACCGGGTCACCCTGTCGTCACTCAGCCGCGCCGAAATGGGAACAGTTGATACCGCCTGTGCGACAGCGCTGCGGCTGGCGATGTGGGAACGTCATGGTGTGCAGCCCGCCGCCCGTGAGATCCTCGGATCCGAGGTCAGCAGGATTCGTCAGATTGGCAGTTACAATTGTCGCCCGATGCGAACCAGCCAAGGCAATAGCACAAGGTGGAGTACCCATTCCACCGCTGATGCTATCGACGTTACGGGGTTTGACTTTTCCAATGGCCGACGCATTCGCCTCATTGATGATTGGCAGGGCGACACGCCCGAAGCAGCGTTCCTGCGGGCCGTACGCGACAGTGCCTGCACGTGGTTTGCGACCACGCTGAGCCCTGATTACAATAACCTGCATGCGGACCATTTTCACCTTCAGTCGAGCGGCTGGGGTACGTGTCGATAGCGAGCCAGGGGAATCCGGGTCTGGATTTCCCTTTGCGCGACGCGGATTCTGGCACTAACCTCCCCTCAGGGCCGAAAGATCCGGCCATTTAACTCGGTGGGAGATTACTATGAGCAAGCGTGACGACCTAATTGCGAAATACGCGGACGATTTGAAAAATAAATGCGGAATGACGCCGGATATGGCGCTTCTGACGAAGGTCACAATAGGCTGTGGCCCTTCAATTTATAACGATGACGCCTCAACCGTGGCTGGATCACAGGAACATGAGCTGGAGACAGTGAAGAACAATTTCTTGATCAAGAAGCTGGGCCTAGCGGACGGCCCGCAGTTGATGGACGCCATTAACGCCGTGATCGAAACCTATGGAAAATCCGAGCGTAGCAAGTATCGCGCTGTCGTTTACTACATGCTGACGAAGCATTTCGGCAAAGAATCCGTTTACGGGTAGAGACTTCAAACGAAGAGAAACGCCCGCCCTAACCGGCGGGCGTTTTGCATTTGAACTATATTTTATGGGCAATCTGTTTGCGTGAATCGATTGGCTTGGTGTAACTATCAGATGTGGCCAGGATGGCCCGGACCAGTTTCAGAGATACGTGTGGTGGCTTTTAGGAGTGCACGTAGGTGAGAGAAAGGGTCTGGGCGGGGTGCCTGGACCCTTTCATTTCTGTTTCGGCAATGGTGTTAGAAAAGCGTCAGTATGGCGCCCATGATAGCGCATCCAAACGTCGCATATCCGCCATCAATCAGAGTGAGCTTGAAGGGGCGGCTGGTATAGCCATTGTTGATCATGATCCAGGGACTGATGAAGAATAACCCGATGCCAAGACCGGAGATCAGGCCTTTGCCAAAGGTGTCGATGTCGGACAAAGCAAAAGTGTGGCGCATCATGCCCGCCACAACGATCATGGCAACTGCTGCCAGAATGTAGGGAAGCGGTGTGTCACCTTCCGGTCTGCCGTTCTCATCTGTCTTGATGTTGGCGGCTTCCATCCATGGTTTGGCCAATGCCATGTACCAAACGGCTCCGAACGCAAAACTGGCCGCTGCGGCGATAATGATCGCTAGAAATTCCATGTTAACCCCTCCTCATTCAAGAATATGAGGCTAGCTCGCAGGTGCGCTGCCTCAAAATCTAGGGTCTTGTGTTTCCCAGGGCGCAGACGACCCTCCATTCGTGCTCGGTGACTGGCTGCACAGAAAGGCGGGAATTTCGTACAAGGATCATCTCGGAAAGGCGTTCGTCTGCCTTGATTTGGTCGAGTGTCACTGGTGTCTCAAACGCGCGAACTGCCTTGATATCAACGCACTCCCAGCGCTCATCATCGGTCGTTGAATCGGGATGGGCTGAGGCGCAAATTTCAACGATCCCGACAACCGCTTTTTCTTTTTGGGAGTGGTAAAAGAACCCATAATCACCCACGGCCATTTCACGCATAAAGTTTCGGGCTTGGTAGTTGCGCACACCATCCCATTCCTCACCGGCGTCGCCCTTGGCCACTTGGTCGCCCCAGCTCCACGTAGAGGGTTCGGATTTGAACAGCCAGTAGCGCATCAGCCGATCACCTTTTTCCACTCTTCAATCCGGACTTTGTCGAACAGGCCTGCCTTGGCATACGGGTCATTGGCTGCCCAGGCTTGGGCTGCATCCAAATCGGCCACGTTCAGAATGATGAGGGACCCACACATTGCACCATCCTGATCCAGAAAGGGCCCCGCCATTTCAACGACACCGGTTTCGGCGATATAGGCCAGATGTGCATCGCGATTTTCGAGCCGAACTTGTAAAGCATCGGACTTGTCTCGGGTAATGAGGGCAACGCGCATGGTTATTCCTTTCGAAGTGGGCGGGCTAATAAGGTTGCAAGGGCAGTTTCCGGGCCGATCTCTCCTGCTGAGAGGTCTGCGACGACGCGACAGATCGGAAGATCCAACCCGCGCTTATTGGCAAGGTTAGCCACTGATATTGCAGTAGCTGCCCCCTCGACGGTGGTTGATGGATCAAAGTCCGATCCAGCCCCGATGGACAGTCCGAAACGATAGTTTCGCGATTGGTCTGATGTGCAGGTCAACGCAAGATCGCCAAAGCCGGAGAGCCCTGTCAGGGTCTCCGGATCAGCGCCCAATGCGCGTCCAATACGACGCATTTCAGCAAATCCCCTGGTGATAACCGCAGCGCGCGCACTTTCACCGAACTTGGCGCCCATGCAGACGCCACAGGCAATCGCGATGACATTCTTTAATGCGCCGCCAAGTTCCGCACCGATGACATCATGGCTCAGATAAAGCCGCAAAGTCGGCGTCGAAAGACAACTTTGCAGATATTCACCTTCTTCGGGGTTCTCACATGCGAGGGTTAACGCGGTTGGTAGGTTTCGTGCGATGTCTGTAGCAAAGCTGGGCCCTGTGAGCATTGCGCAATTAGCGCCGGGCACATGCGCTTGGATTTGTGCGACCGGACCCTGCAGTGTTGTTTGGTCAATTCCTTTGCAGCAGGCGACGAGGTGCTTGCCGTCCAGATGAGCAGCGTGTTGCGCAAGCCAGGCTCCCAGTTGCTGCGCGGGGATCGCCAACAGGATGGTGTCTGCATCAAAAAGAACATTTAGGTCCGACGTAATATGGACAACGTCAGGTATCTGCAAGTTTGGTAGACGCGCTGTGTTTTCCCTTGATTGATTCATTCTGTCGGCGACATCAGCGTTCCGTGCCCACAGGGTCACAGGCCCGTTTGCGGCCAATGTAATAGCGAGGGCAGTGCCAAACGCACCTGCACCGGCAATAGCAATTTTCATGCTTTGGCTCCCTTCTTGCCGCTTCCCAGAAGGGTCGGACTTGTTTGATCCAGCGGCCAACGCGGACGTGCCGAAAGGGTTAAGTCGTCCGGCTCCCCCGCAGTAAACCGAACGAGACCAGCGTAAGCAATCATTGCGGCGTTATCCGTACATAACGACAAAGGAGGTGCGACAAAAACAGTCCCTGTTTCGGCGCAAAGCAATTTCAGGGCGTCACGAATGGATGTGTTGGCTGCAACCCCACCCGCAACAGCGAGTACACCAATATCCGGTGCAATTCCCCGCGCAGCAGTAAGGGCGCGACGGGATTTGGAAACCAAGACATCGGTGATGGCGGTCTGAAAGCTGGCGCAGAGATCTGCACGGGCTGCCTCTGGTAAGCCGCCGCTTTCCGCAATCACATCATCCCGCGCCCGAAGAACCGCTGTCTTGAGTCCGGAGAATGACATGTTGCAGTCGTCCCGATTAAGAAGCGGGCGTGGAAGCTTGATCGAATTTGGGTCGCCTGCTTTGGCTGAAGCCTCTACGGCAGGGCCGCCCGGCTGGGTTAGCCCGAGAATACGCGCTGTTTTGTCAAAGGCTTCGCCCGGCGCATCATCGATTGTTCCACCTAGCCGCGTGTAGCTATCGTGACTTTCCACCACCAAAAATTGGCAATGCCCACCAGAGACAAGCAGCATCAAGTAAGGGAATTCCGTCTTGTCTGTCAGTTGCGGGGTCAACGCGTGACCGGAGAGGTGGTTGATGCCGATAAGGGGCTTGCCGCTTGCGGCGCTCAGCCCCTTGGCGCACATGACGCCGGACAGCACGCCACCTATCAATCCAGGCCCTGCGGTAACAGCAATCGCATCGACATCTGTTAGCTTCAATCCAGCCTCAGATAGGGACTGTTCAACCGCAAAATCTATTTTCTCGGCGTGCGCGCGTGCGGCGATTTCAGGCACCACGCCACCGAACGCCGCGTGTTCGGCTGTCTGTCCCAGAACCACGTTGGACAGCACGTTCGCTTGGCGCGGCACGCCGCGAACGACTGCCGCTGCGGTGTCGTCACAGCTGCTTTCTATACCGAGGATTGTGATCTGAGCGGACATTTGGGCGGTCGCCTGCTTGCGTCTGGAATAACCGCAGGTAACACTTAGCTTCAATTGTCACAATGGTCGGGGAGGCCTACGTATGACCCGATTTGACGCCCCCACCTTTCTGATCACGCGGCCAGAAGCCAGCAGCCAACAGTTTGTTGATGCGCTGCATGCCGCTGCGGGGCCGTTTTCGTATGTGATCAGCCCCGCATTCTCTTATGAAGGGGTATCGGGCAACGTTCCGGTGTTTTCGAACGCAATTTTCACGTCGCAAACCGGCGTTTTGTTTGCTCCGATCGGGGAGGGGCGCACGGCGTGGTGTGTTGGTGATGCAACAGCGGCCGTTGCGCGGGCGGCGGGATATGATGCGATCAGTGCGGGCGGCGATGTTAAGCAATTGCTGGACATGATTCTAGCGCGACGGCCCGACGATTCATTGCTCCACATTAGGGGGGAGATTACTGCCGGAAACATCACACAGACGCTGTTGGACGCAGGGCTTAGGTGTAACGAGATCATCGTTTATCGTAAGGTCAGGAAGCTGCCCTCACCCGATGTTGCAAGAGCATACACCGCTAGTGCGGGATTCATAATTCCAGCCTTTTCTGCAGAAACAGTCTCTATTTTGGCCGATTGGCCTATTGATTTTTCGACATCGCACGCGATCGCAATTAGCCCTACTGTTGCTGAGGCATGCGAACCTTTGAACTGTGCGCAGATTACCGTCTGCGCGCGCCCAACCCAACGTGAAATGGTAGGCGCGGCCGCACGTTTGATTGCTTGAGGGTCAGGTAGCACCGCGATAGACTGTGTCCCTGAGCAGTACTGTTCGGAACGAAGCGGGTAAGGTGATAACGTGGCGAAGGCTTCCAAAGGCAAGAGTGCAAAATCTAAGGTGACTAAGTCGGCCGATGTGGCCGGGAAGAAAGCCGACGATCAGGTTGATGCCAAATCTGTGGATATGAAGCCGCCTGATGCCAATGCTTTTGATGAAATTCGACCCCGCGAGACGGCGAATGATGAAGGTGGTTCGCGTGCGGAAGGTGCATCTGATGAGCACCCTGAGCTTGATATCGAGATTGTGGAAGATGTCGCCGACTCCCCTGACTTGAATGATACGACGACTGCCTCGCCACCGCCTCCGCCCGAAATTGCGACCCGATCCAGCGGGTTTTTCCCGCTGCTAATGGGTGGTTGTGCCGCTGGCGCGATCGGTTACGCGATTGCCACATATTTCCCTCTGACAGGCGCTGACGAGAGCGAATTATCAGCGCAGGCGCAACGGATTTCCGAACTCGAAGCACAATTGGAAGCCGGACCTGCCGCCTCTGATTTGTCGGGCATTGAAGCACAGATTTCAGAAGTGGCAAGTGCTGGCGCGGCGCAGATGGACGAAGTAGCTGCATCAATTTCCGAGCAATTGTCTGCCTTTGACGAGCGCCTTGTTGAGGTCGAGAAGCGCCCGGGGTCAGACGGAACGCTTTCAGACACTGCATTGGCGGCGTATCAACGAGAGCTGGAAGATTTGCGCGCGCAGTTGGATGCGCAGAAAGAAGATGTGATGTCGGCGGCAGCACAGGCCGAGGCTGATCTTGCCGCGGCGCGGGCTGAGGCGGAACGCCTTGAGCAAGAAGCGCTGGAAGCGGCGCAAGCCGCGTCCGTTCGGGCCGCGATCAACCGTGTGGCCGCCTCTGTCGACACCGGCGCACCATTTGACGACGCGTTGGCGAGCTTGGGCGATTTGGAACTTCCGCCCGGTCTTTCTGCAGCCGCTCAAGGTGGTGTTGCGACGACCGCGGAGTTGACGGGCGAATTTCCCGCCGTAGCCCTTACCGCGCTTGCGACGGCCCGTGCTGAAGGCGTGTCCGATGATGCGGGTGGGCTTGGCGGGTTTTTGCGGAGCCAGTTTGACGTGCGTTCCACCGCGCCACGTGAGGGCAGTGGCCCTGACGCCGTGTTGTCACGCGCGGAAGCCGCCGCAAAAGAGGGGCGGTTTGGTGATGCACTTGCCGAACTAGAAGCCTTGCCGGAAGTAGCTCGCGCCGAAATGACAGACTGGACCGCTCGGGCAAAGGAGCGCGCTGACGTTCTGGATGCCCTCGCGACCCTTTCCGAAATGTATAATTAAAACTGAGGTCGCACTGTAATGCTCTGGTCCCTTTTTAAAATTCTCGCCTTTGTTGCTGTCGTCATGGCGGCCACGTTCGGTGCCACGATGTTATTGGACATGGAAGGCAGTGCGACGATTGACATTGGTGGGCAGGCGGCAACATTTTCCGTGATTGAACTGGTCATTGGGGTAATTGTTTTGGTTGCCCTTGTCTGGCTGGTGATCAAGCTGATCGGTCTTGCGGTTGCAACGTTCAAGTTTCTCAACGGCGACGAGACGGCGATTTCTAGGTATTTTTCGCGCAACCGTGAGCGTAAAGGGTTTGAGGCCCTGTCAGAGGGGATGATGGCGCTGGCCTCCGGCGAAGGTCGGTTGGCGATGGCCAAGGCGAACCGCGCTGAAAAGTTTCTTGAACGTCCTGAATTGACTAACCTGCTGGCGGCACAAGCGGCCGAGTTGGCGGGGGATCGCAAGACCGCCGAACAGACCTATCGCAAATTGCTTGAAGACGACAAAACCCGTTTCGTTGGTGTGCGCGGTATAATGAAGCAAAAGCTGGAAGATGGCGACACAGACACCGCGTTGCTGCTGGCAGAAAAGGCGTTTGCGATTAAGCCTAAACACGTAGAAACGCAGGACACGCTTCTGCGCCTTCAAGCTGAAAAGTCTGATTGGAAGGGTGCACGCGAAACGTTAACGGCAAAATTGAAGACCGGGCAAATGCCGCGCAATGTTCACAAGCGCCGCGATGCGGTTTTGGCGCTGTCAGAAGCCAAAGGAATATTTGAAGAAGGCCAAACGCTTGAGGCGCAAGAGGCGTCCATCGAGGCCAACCGAATGTCCCCCGATTTGATTCCGGCGGCTGTTATGGCAGCGGATGCTTATATTGACAAAAACAACGGGCGCGCCGCGGCCCGCGTGATCAAAAAGGCGTGGGATGTCGCGCCCCATCCTGATCTTGCATCTGCATTTGCGCGGATCGTGATTGATGAAACGCCGCAAGCGCGGATCAAGCGGTTCCGTGCCTTGACCAAAATGCACGTAGATCACCCGGAAACTATAATGCTGCTCGCTGAACTGCAGATTGCAGCGGAAGATTTTCCCGAGGCGCGCCGCACGATAAGTGAACTTGTCGCAAAAGCGCCCACGGCACGCAATCTAACGATTATGGCTGCGATTGAACGCGGCGAAGGGTCTGACGATTCAGTTGTTCGAGGTTGGCTTGCGAAGGCCTTGACCGCGCAGCGTGGGCCGCAATGGATTTGCGACAAATGCCAGCACATTCATTCGCATTGGGGGCCTGTTTGCGCCAATTGTGCAGGCTTTGACACACTGACGTGGCGCGAGCCGCCCAAAGGCGAAGTCGCAATGCCTGCCGGCACTGAAATGCTGCCGTTGATTGTGGGTCAGATCAAGGGCCCCGTTGAGGCCACTCAGCCGGAACCCGAGCCAGACGTAGAAGAAGCCGAACTCGTCGATGATCATATTGAGGTCATTTCGAACCCTGACGACGCAAAATAACGCTTTTCGAAGAATGGGCGCGGTGCTAAACCCCGCGCCGTGGCCGCTGTAGCTCATCAGGTAGAGCACATCATTCGTAATGATGGGGTAGTAGGTTCGAGTCCTATCAGCGGCACCATTTCCCGAATAGTCTGTTACTTTCTACTGCGAAGGGCAAACGATTGCGCAAACGCCAATATCACAATGAGGCCGTATTGGTGGGGGATGACGCGTGAAGAACTCAACACCGCTTATCCTGATCGGGGGAATGGGGTTTGTGGGCCGCAACATTCTGGATGTGCTGCTCGACGATCCGGAGTTTGAAAGCCTGAAGCCTGTCGTGATTGACAGCTTGCAGAATGCAGCGCCCGGCCATGAGGATTTGCATGTGCCGTTTCACCAAGGACGCTATGAGGAAACGGCCGCCGTC
>CBFHGD010000067.1:0-12102 GCA_965655275.1 Octadecabacter sp.
CTTGCCCGCATGCAGCATGGCGATTTTGTCGGCAATGGCGCGCACGGACGTCATATCATGGGTGATCGTGATGGCCGTTGCACCCATTTCGGTGACAATTTCGCGGATCAGATCGTTGATGACGCCCGACATGATCGGGTCGAGGCCGGTGGTCGGTTCGTCGAAAAAGATAATCTGTGGTTCGGCCGCAATGGCGCGGGCCAGCCCGACGCGTTTTTGCATGCCACCCGACAGTTCTGCGGGCAGGCGGTCTGCCACGTCTTCGGTCAGCCCGACGCGGCGCAGTTTTTCGATGGCAATGGCGCGGGCTTCGTCCTTGGGGCGTTTCAGCGAACCGCGCAACAGGCGGAACGCCACGTTTTGCCAGACGGGCAGGGAATCAAACAGGGCGCCGCCCTGAAACAGCATGCCGAAGCGGGCCAGAAACGCATCATGATCACCCTTGTTTACATCCAGTCCGTCCACCGTGATGGTGCCACTGTCCGGTTTAACAAGGCCCAGCACTGATTTGATAAGAACAGATTTTCCGGTGCCGGACCCGCCAATCACCACCATGCTTTCGCCCTTGGGGACGTGCAGGTTAACACCGCGCAAAACCGCGTTGCTGCCGAATGATTTGTGGACGTCCTTCAGGTCTATCATGCGGAGAAAAATGCCTCCGTCAGCAGGAAGTTTGCGGCGAGGATCAGGATTGCGGCGGCCACGACGCTGGACTTGGTGGCGCGCCCCACGCCCATCGCGCCACGCTGCGAGTTCATCCCGTAGTAACAGCCCATCAGGGCCGCAATGAACCCGAACACCGCGCCTTTGACCAAGGATGAAATCACGTCGAGCGGCTCAAGAAAATCGGCGGTGTTTTGCAAATAGGCAGCGGCGTTGAAACCGAGGCGTTCGGTGCTGACCAGATAGCCGCCATAAATGCCGATGATATCGCCCACACCCACAAGGATCGGCATGACCAGTGTTGCCGCCAGAACGCGGGGCAGGGTCAGGTATTTCATCGGGTGGGTCGACAAGGTGACCAAGGCGTCAATCTGCTCGGTCACTTTCATGGTGGCGATTTCAGCGGCGATGGAGGAGGTCACGCGCGCCGCGATCATCAGGCCAACCAACACCGGCCCCAGCTCGCGCACCATGCCAATGGCGACGATCTGCGGCACGACGGCCTCGGCGCTAAAGCGCGCGCTTCCCGCATAGATTTGCAACGCCAGCGCGCCGCCAGTGAACAGCGCCGTGAGGCCGACGACGGGGAGTGAGAAATATCCGATTTGCATCAAGGCGTTGGCGAATTCGCGGCCATAGAACGGGGGGCGCACCAGATGGCTGAGGGTCTGGCCAATGAATTGCGCCAGCCGCCCTAGTGACGCCAGCAGCCCAAGGACCGCTGCGCCAAGTGAGGCGAGAGATGCACTCATCCGCCGGAATACCGGCGTTGATAGCGCGGTCCGAGGGCGGTGAGGATTTCATAGCCAATCGTGCCCGCACGTTCGGCCAATGCATCCACGGTTTGCTCTGGTCCGAGGACGGACAGAACGCCGGGCAGCTCCGGCAGGTCGGTGACATCTGCGGTGATCAGGTCCATCGACACGCGCCCGACCAGCGGCACAGGCTGTGCGCCGTGCCACAGGTTTGCACCCCCCGACAGGGCGCGCGTTAACCCGTCCGCATACCCCGCTGATAATGTTGCGATTTTGCTAGGGCGCTTTGCCGTCCAGTCGTTTGCGTAGCCAACGGTTTCTCCGACCTCGACGTCGCGCACCTGAATGACAGGCAGGTCGAGGTAGGCGACGGTCTGTGCGTCAGCGAACGGCAGTCCGCCATAAAGCCCGACACCCGGGCGGGTGATCTCGAAGTGATACTCGGGCCCCAACAGAATGCCGCCGGTTGCCGCGAGGGACCGTGGCACATCGATGCCGTCCGTCATCAGGTGGAACTGGTCAAGCTGTTGGCGGTTCATCGGGTGGTCCGGCTCATCCGCGCAGGCCAGATGGCTCATCACGAGGCGGCAGTTCTGGGACAGGGCGATCTCGGCGACACTGGCCCAATCGCCAATCTCGAGCCCGAGACGGTTCATGCCGGTATCAAGTTGCACGCCGAACGGGTGTTCGGGCAGCGCCTCAAGATGACGGGTCAACTGGCCGACCGTGTTGACGACAGGCGTCAACATCATGTCGGAAATCATGTCGGTGTCGCCGCGCATGTGGCCTGCAAACACGCAAATTTCTACATTTGGACCAAGGGCTTGACGCAATATCGCGCCTTCCTCTGCCACCGCTACGAAGAAACGTTTCACGCCTGCTCGGGCCAGCGCGCGGCCCACTTTCGCCGCCCCTAACCCGTAGCCATCCGCCTTGACGACGGCGGCCGTCTCACCGCTGGTCATTGCGTCCAAGCTGCGCCAATTGGCGGTCAACGCATCCAAATCAACTGATAAAAAACCTGTACTCATAGCGGTCTTGTGCCAGCCCGCGCACAGCGGGGCAAGCGGCCTTTAGAACTCTTGTTCGCTGCCCTGCTGCCATGCTTTGGCGAGGTTGCCGAAACGGGTGAATTCGGGGGTAAACGACAACTCGACCGTGCCGATCGGGCCGTGGCGTTGCTTGCCGATGATCACTTCGGCCTTACCGAACTGGCTGGACATCTTTTCCTGCCACGCGGCCATCGCCTCAAGGTTGCTGTCTTCGGGCTTTTCACGCTCGGTATAATATTCGCCGCGATAGACGAACATGACAACGTCGGCGTCCTGCTCGATTGATCCCGATTCACGCAGGTCCGACAATTGCGGGCGCTTGTCCTCGCGGTTTTCAACCTGACGCGACAGCTGGGACAGGGCGATAACAGGGATTTGCAATTCTTTGGCAATCGCCTTAAGGCCCATGGAAATCTCGCCGATTTCCTGCACGCGGTTGTCGGATGTGCCGCGCACCAGTTGCAGATAGTCGACGATCAACAAGTCCAGGCCATGGGTGCGTTTCAGGCGCCGCGCGCGGGCGGACAACTGGCTGATCGGGATCGCCGCAGTGTCGTCGATATAGAGCGGGCAGGCCTCAAGCTGTTTGGCGGCATCGACGAAACGGCGAAACTCGCTTTCCGTCATGTCGCCCTGACGGATCTTGTGGCTTGAAATCTCGGACGCCTCGGCAAGGATACGCCCCGCAAGCTGTTCGGCCGACATCTCCAGGCTGAAAAACCCGACAACGCCGCCATCAACGGACCCTTCGGTGCCATCCGCCAGTTTGCCCTTTTTGTATGCCTTGGCGACGTTATAGGCGATGTTGGTGGCCAGCGATGTTTTGCCCATGGACGGGCGGCCTGCCAGAATCAAAAGGTCGGATTTGTGCAGTCCGCCGAGTTTCTGGTCCAGATCAATGAGGTCCGTCGCGACGCCGGCCAGACCCCCCTCGCGTTGATAGGCGGAGTTGGCGACGTTCACGGCGTCGGTGACAGCCTTGAGGAAGGATTGGAACCCGCCCTCGGTGCTGCCCTGTTCGGCCAGCTTGTATAGGGCTTGCTCTGCCTCGACGATCTGTTCTTTCGGTTCGCTGTCCACGTCGACGCGTTTGGCTTTGGATGCGATATCCTGACCAACGGTGATCAATTCCCGCCGCACGGCGAGGTCATAGATCATCTGCGCGTAATCGCGCGCGGCAAACGCCGAAATCGCGGCCCCGGCGAGGCGGGCGAGATAGGATGGCCCGCCGAGTTCCTGCAGCCCCTCGTCGTCTTCCAGAAACGCTTTTAGCGTGACGGGGGAGGCAAGGTTGTTTTTGGCAATACGCGCGGCGGCGGTTTCGAAGATGCGCGCATGCACGGGGTCATAAAAATGCTCGGGTTTCACGATGGACGCAACGCGATCAAAGATATCGTTGTTGGTCAGGATCGCGCCCAAAAGCTGTTGTTCGGCTTCGGTTGAATGGGGGGCCGTGTCAACATTCGCCTCGGCGGTGCCTGTCGCGTTGAATGTCGAAATCTCGTTCATGTGCCTTGCCCCTTGCGCGCGTGCCAGCCTGTGCCGGTCTGTCCGCTGGTCATACAAAGCCAGCCGCGCCGGCGCAAATTGTATAAACTGTGGATAGTTTGCGAGCAGAAGTGTGCCACACTATCGTGTATTTCCCAAGGGCTTCGCCAACCACATCTGGTGGCGCGCAGGCCCTTGAGTGCATTAACTATTCTGCAACTAATCGGCGTGGGCGGCGGACCAACCCGCAGGATCGCGCAGATAGGCTTCGACTTCGGCCAGGGTATCGGCATCGAAAGATTCGGATGTCCTGGCTTCTTCGAGCACATCCCACCACGTGCACAGATGCAGCAATTGGACCCCGTGATCGGCCAGCGTCTGCTCGACACCTTCAAAGATGCCGTAAAAGAAAATCACGGCCGTTGCGTTGCAGGTCGCACCCGTCTCGCGGATCGCGTCCACGAAAGACAGCTTGGATCCGCCATCGGTTGTCAAATCCTCGACCAGCAGCACCCGCTGGCCTTCGCTCATCACACCCTCGATGCGTGCGTTTCGCCCGTATCCCTTCGGCTTCTTGCGCACATAGGTCATCGGCAAGGCGAGCCGCTCTGCCATCAACGCGCCAAACGGGATACCCGCGGTTTCGCCGCCTGCGACATTGTCAAACGCCTCGAACCCGACTTCGCGCATGGTCGTCACCGCCAGAAAGTCCATCAACGTCGCGCGAATGCGCGGAAACGAAATCAGCTTGCGGCAGTCTACATAGGTCGGGGCCTTTTTGCCGGACGCATGGGTGAACGGGTCGGTCGCGTTGAAGTCGATCGCGCCGATTTCGATCAACATGCGCGCGGTTAGACGGGCAATTTCGGCTTTGTCGGGAAAGGAGGTGGGGATCATGCGTGGTCCATTCTTCATCTTGGCAAGAAAACTCCCGCCGGAGTCTCTTAACTGTTATTCAACGCGCCAGTGCAGCGGGAAGCCCGGATCAAACACAGTCACGTTGCCGTCTGCGGTGGGTACAAAGGCAGGGTAGGTGACCGGCGCGCCTTTCACCAATGTCATGGTGTCGTCATTTGGAGGGAGGCCATAAAACCGTGGCCCCGCGAGGGACGTGAAGCTTTCCAGCTTGTTCAAGGCACCGGCGACGTCAAAGACCTCGGCGAGGCAAGACATTGTATTGATTGCAGTAAAGCATCCCGCACAGCCACATGGCAGAAGTTTGTTGGCATCCGTATGCGGCGCTGAATCCGTGCCGAGGAAGAAGCGTTTGTCGCCCGATATGGCCGCCTGAACCAGCGCGATCCGGTGGCGTTCGCGTTTGGCGACCGGCAGGCAGTAATAATGCGGCTTGATCCCGCCGGCGAGGATATGATTGCGGTTGATGATCAGGTGGTGCGTGGTGATCGTCGCCGCCAGATTGGACCGGCTGTCGCGCACGTAATCCACTGCGTTTTCGGTGGTCACATGTTCCATGATCACGCGCAGGTCCGGCACCTTTTTGCGGATCGGTTTGAGCACCTTGTCGATGAACACGGCTTCGCGGTCAAAAATATCGACGTCTGAGTCCGTGACTTCGCCGTGCACGCACAGGGGCAGGCCGATGTCGGCCATGCGTTCCAGAACGGGGCGCACTTTGTCAAAATCGCTGACGCCGGACGCGGAATTGGTGGTGGCACCCGCCGGATAGAGTTTTACGGCGGTGATGATGCCGTCACGGTGGGCGATTTCCAGATCATTTGGGTCGGTGTCTTCGGTCAGATAACAGGTCATCAGCGGGCGAAACGTCTCCCCCTCGGGCAGGGCGGCCATGATCCGTTCGCGGTAGGCGGCGGCCTGCGCGCCCGTCACGACGGGCGGAACCAGATTGGGCATAATGATCGCGCGGGCAAAATGCGCAGCACTGTGCTGCGTGACGGCCTGCATCATCGCGCCGTCGCGCAGGTGCAAGTGCCAGTCATCAGGACGGCGGATTGTGAGACGGTCTGGGCTTTGCTTTTGCATGACCGCCCATTACACCGCAAAGGGGGAACTGACCAGAGGGTTCCCCTTGCCAACCCCGCATCGGTTTGAAACAGCCGATGCCAGCAACTTCAAAAGGAATGACGTGATGTTTGGTTTTCTGATCGCTGTGATTGCCGGGGCTGCGGCGCCGATGATCGAAGGGTCGCTTGCCCGCCCCGTTGCCCGCGCGCTGGGCGAAAAAATCGAGGTTCAAGACGGCGAATTGCGCGTCATCGCCTTTATGATCGTGATGATTGTGGCGGGTATCGTGTGCGCCGTGTTCAGCAGCGGGTCTGCTCTTGGCCTCGCCGTTGGTGGCACGCTTGGTTACTTTGGCGTGCGGCTGTTGCGCCTTGCGCAGCAGATGATCGAAAACGCCCGCAGCTAGGCGTCACAGGCGAACGCCCCGCGCCTCAAGCTCTGCGAGCTTCTTGGCAAACATCGGGCGTTTACCCTTTGCGCTGACCTTGCGACATAGCCGCGCCAACAGTCTCTCATGGCGTTCTTCCACATCGAGCCTGTGCAAAAGCGTGCGCAGGTATGGCATATGCGTCTGGCGGGCCCGCCACAGGGTCGCGTAGCTGGTCGGGTCTAATTCACCCGTCATCGCCTGTTCGATAAGATCAGGCAAAACATCCATTGTCATCAAAGCTTTGTCTGCCGTCGGCCCAATGTAGGGGCAGGTCAGGTGCACGGTATTGTCGCCATCATACAGGGACGCATGCATGGCGTCTTCGATCACCGATGGATCATGCAGCACCCAGACCGTTTCGGCGGTTTCAACCATCATCGGGCCGTAGCCGAACCGAGATGTGAAATCCTGCCGACGTGTTTGCGGATAGCGGCCGTCCCACGGGGTGCGGGCCCTATCAAGGGTCGCTTGCGGCTGGATCAGCAAGACCCGCGCATCCGGGCACGCGACGCTATAGGCTGCCGCTGCGTAGCCTGCCGCCCCGGCGCCGTAGAACAGCACCTGATCGAAATCATCGAAAAATCCGTCGTCGATCAAGCGGTCAAAATATCCGAAAACGGCAGGGTGGCGAAACCAGTCGATTTCGGCTTCGGCCATCACTGTCAGGCTTGACCAGCCGTGGCTTTGCACAAACCCCCAGCCCAGCGGCGCGTCGTCATCGTTGTTTCTGCGCACGCCTGCCACGGTTTCGAACGTCACCAACAGGCTGCGGCCTGCATCTATGAGCAGCGCCTGATGGTCTGGGCCGACGGGCTCGGCATAGCCAAATTCCTCGGCAATATCCTCGACCTGCGACATCCATGTGCTGCGGTCCAGATCTTCCAACTCGAACGTAAAGGCTGTGGCAGTATCTTTCATTTCGATATCTCGTTCGTCATGTGATCCCACTCACAGGGATCGGCACTATGCGTGGATTGGGGCGCAATTGGGCGCGAGGCGGGTTGTTTTTGCGTCATGTTCAAAAGAACGCCTGCAAACCGGTTTGCGCGCGGCCAAGGATCAAGGCGTGCACATCATGCGTGCCCTCATAGGTATTGACGGTTTCAAGGTTCACCATGTGGCGCATGACGTGAAATTCGTCCGATATGCCGTTGCCGCCATGCATGTCGCGCGACGCGCGCGCAACGTCCAGCGCTTTGCCGCAGTTGTTGCGTTTCATCAGGCTGATCATTTCCGGCGCGGCGGTCCCGGCTTCCATCAAGCGGCCCAACTGCAGCGCGCTGTGCAGCCCGAGCGTGATTTCGGTTTGCATATCGGCCAGCTTCTTTTGGAACAGCTGGGTTTGCGCAAGCGGCTTGTTGAACTGTTTGCGATCAAGCCCGTATTGCAACGCCGCGTGCCAGCAAAACTCTGCCGCGCCCATGACGCCCCATGCGATGCCAAAGCGTGCGCGGTTCAAACACCCGAACGGCCCCTTCAAGCCGGACACATTCGGCAGCAGCGCATCTTCGCCGACCTCGACCCCGTCCATGACGATCTCGCCCGTGATGCTGGCCCGCAAGGACAGTTTACCGCCGATCTTCGGCGCGCTCAGCCCGCTCATGCCTTTCTCAAGGATAAAGCCGCGGATTTTGCCGCCGTGTTCATCCGACTTGGCCCAGACCACGAACACATCCGCAATCGGCGCGTTGGAAATCCACATTTTGCTGCCGCTAATCTTATATCCGTTGGCCGTTTTCACGGCGCGGGTTTTCATCCCCGCCGGGTCACTCCCGGCGTCCGGTTCCGTCAGGCCGAAACACCCGATCAAGTCACCACTTGCCAATCCGGGCAGGTATTTCTTGCGTTGCGCCTCGGACCCGTAGGCATGGATCGGATACATAACCAAGGATGATTGCACCGACATCATGGACCGATATCCACTGTCCACCCGCTCGACCTCGCGCGCCACCAACCCGTAGGTGACATAGCCCATGCCGAGCCCGCCATATTCTTCGGGGATGGTCAGACCAAGCAATCCGGACTCGCCCATCTCGCGAAAAATCGCCGGGTCGGTTTGCTCGTCGCGGTAAGCGTCACGCACGCGCGGCTGCAATTTGTCTTGCGCAAAGGCGCGCGCTGCGTCGCGTAACATGCGCTCGTCTTCGCTCAGATGATCTTCAAGGCGCAAGGCGTCCGACCAGTCAAAGGCCGCAAGGTCAGGGCCAAAGCCCGTTTTAATCGGTGACGACTCAGTCATAACAGCCCTCCAAAGCGTTGCGCCTAACCTAGCCCGACCGCATGCTTGGGACAATGGACGCCTTGACGGGGCGGGGTTTGCATGCAGCTTTAGGAAACAAAGGGGACAAATGATGCAAACCATTGACGATGTGCAAACAGCGCTGGCCGAGGAGGGCTATATTTGCGGCCGTGCGCTGGCGACCGTGGTGTTCCTGTCGCTGAAATTGGGGCGCCCGTTGTTTCTGGAGGGCGAGGCAGGGACAGGCAAAACCGAAATCGCCAAAGCCATCGCAGCCGCCCTTGGCCGCCGCATGATCCGCCTGCAGTGTTACGAAGGGCTGGACGCGGCATCGGCCGTTTACGAATGGAACTTTGCCGAACAAATGATCTCGATCCGCACCGCCGAGGCGACGGGCAGCGCGGATCGAGATGCGCTCAAATCCGAACTGTTCACGCAGGACTACCTGATCGAACGCCCGCTGTTACAAGCCATGCGCCCGCAAGACGGCGGCGCCCCTGTGTTGCTGATTGACGAGATTGACCGCACCGACGAACCCTTCGAGGCCTATCTGCTGGAGGCGCTGTCGGACTTTCAAGTCACGATCCCCGAACTGGGCACCATTCGCGCGACTGTGCCGCCCATCGTGATCCTGACATCCAACCGCACCCGCGAGGTGCATGACGCGCTGAAACGCCGCTGCCTTTACCATTGGGTCGACTACCCTGATTTTCAGAGCGAGATGGATATTCTGCGCGCCCGCGTCCCAGAGGCACAAGAGGCGCTCTCGCGCGAGGTTGTCGCCTTTGTTCAACGTCTGCGCGGGGCCGACCTGTTCAAGGCGCCGGGCGTCGCGGAAACCATTGATTGGGCGAAATGCCTGCTCGCCCTTGATGTGATCAGCCTGTCGCCGGACGTCATCAGCGACACCCTTGGCGCGGTCTTGAAATACCAGGACGACATTCAGGCACTCCAAGGATCAGCGGCCAAACGCCTGCTTGACGAAGCCCGCGCTGATCTGGACGCGTCATGACCCTTCTTTGGCTCGAAAATACTGCGGGGTCCGGGGCAGCGCCCCGGCCGACGTCACATGGTTGAGCTGCCCGAACTGGCCATTCCAGAGGAGGGAAAACTCGCCCGCAACATCACCCATTTTGCGCGGGCCTTGCGCAAGGCCGGCGTGCCAATCGGGTCCGGACGCATTATGGACGCGATCACTGCGGTCCGAGTGGCGGGTTTCACCCAAAGGATTGATTTCTTTTATACATTGCAGGCTTGTTTCGTCAGCCGCCCCGAACATCGTGCGGTGTTTGCCCAAACTTTCCGCCTGTTCTGGCGCGATCCACGCTACCTTGAACATATGATGTCACTGCTCACACCTTTGGTGCAGGGCGTACAAGAAGACCGCGCACCTAAACCCGCCGAAAAACGCGCCGCAGAAGGTTTGCTGGACGGGGCCGCGCCGCCAACGCTACCGCGCAAGCAGGACAACGACGGCGCGGAGGTCGAGATTGACGCGACACACACCATGTCGCCAGATGAACGTCTGCGCACACTGGATTTCGAACAGATGGGCGCGGATGAAATGGCGCAGGCCAAACGCATCCTTGCCACGCTGACACTGCCGGTCAAACCGCTGCACGCGCGGCGCACCCGGACGGGGCGCGGCCCGCTTCCCGATTGGCGCGAAACGCTGCGGATTGCCAACCGTCAGGGCGGTGAACTGCGCGATTTCGCGACCAAACGGCGGCGTGTGCGTCCGCCCAACCTTGTGGTGTTGTGCGATATCTCGGGTTCCATGTCGGCCTATAGCCGGGCCGTTTTGCATTTTGTTCATGCGCTGGCCAACCAGACAGGGCAGGGCTGGGGGCGTGTGCACGCGTTTACCTTTGGCACGCGGCTGACCAACATCACCCGCCATTTGCGCACCCGCGATGTGGACGGGGCGCTGGCGGCGGCGGGGGCGCAGGCGCAAGACTGGGAAGGCGGCACACAGATTGGCGCGTGCCTGAGCGCGTTCAATCGCGACTGGTCGCGGCGCGTGTTGGGGCAAGGGGCCTGTGTGCTTTTGATTACGGACGGACTGGAACGTGACCCGGACAGCGCGCTGGGCCGAGCCATGGAACGCCTCGGTCTGTCCGCGCGACAGGTGATCTGGCTCAACCCGCTGATGCGCTGGGACGGATTTTCGCCCAAGGCGCACGGCATTCGCATGATGTTACCCCATGTCACCAGCTTTCGCGCGGGCCACAACATCGCGTCTTTGCAAGGGTTGGCCGCGGCCGTGTCCGACCCGCGCGACAGCGGCGACAAGGCCCGCATGATGGCGCTGTTGCGGTCGCTGGAAACGGGAAGGCTGGCAAACCGGCAAGTGGAGCACTAAGTAACGACATCTGTTTAGATGAAAGCCTATTATGCGCCGCCTGACCAAAACCTCCGCCAATCTGAATAATGAACAAGTGCAGGGTTGGAGCGTTATCAAACGCGTCATGCCCTATCTGTGGCCTGACGACGAGCCATGGGTGAAACGCCGTGTCGTCGCGGCGCTTACGGTCTTGTTTGTCGCCAAACTGATCGCGGTGGGCACGCCGATCCTGTACAAAGGCGCGGTGGATGCGCTGGCGGGTGAGGGCTCGGCGCAGATGCTGGCGATTGGCGCAATCGGGCTGACGCTGGCCTACGGGCTGGCGCGCCTGATGACCGTCGGGTTCCAACAATTGCGGGACGTAATTTTTTCGCGCGTCGGGCAACGGGCGTTACGCGCCCTTGCGCTTGAAACCTTCACCCACATTCACCGTCTGTCCATGCGCTATCACATCACCCGCAAGACAGGCGGGTTGAGCCGGATCATCGAGCGGGGTGTGAAGGGCGTCGATTTCTTGCTGAGGTTCTTGTTGTTCTCCATCGGGCCGCTGGTTCTGGAGCTTTTGATGATCGGCGTCATCCTGTTTTTCTTGTTTGATGTCTGGTATCTAGCGGTCGTTGTCGGAACGATCTCGCTGTATATCTGGTTCACATTTTCGGTCACTGAATGGCGGGTGAAAATCCGCAAGGAAATGAACGATCAAGATACCGATGCCAACCAGAAGGCGATTGATAGCCTGCTGAATTTCGAAACGGTCAAGTATTTCGGCGCCGAAGACCGTGAAGCCAGCCGCTATGACGGTGCGATGGAGCAATATGTCGCCGCGGCGTTGAAAACCAACTACTCGCTGGCGTTCCTGAATTTCGGCCAGTCGGTGCTGATCACCGGCGGGTTGGCGGCTGTCATGGTGATGGCGGCCATTGGCGTTCAGAACGGCGCATTGACCGTCGGGGATTTCGTGATGGTCAACGCCTATATGATCCAGATCACCATGCCGCTGAACTTTCTGGGCTCGGTTTATCGTGAAATCAGGCAGGCGTTGGTCGACATGGGGGCAATGTTCGATTTGTTAGGTCAACCGCCCGAAGTGACCGATAAACCGGGCGCAAATGTTCTAAAAGTGCAAGGCGGCGAAGTGGTTTTTGACG
>CBFHGD010000068.1:0-12067 GCA_965655275.1 Octadecabacter sp.
ACGCGGGTGTTATACAATTCGCACGCCCCGTCCGCGGACCACACGATGATGCCCTGCTCCATCACATTCATGATTTGGGTGGCCAGAGCGACACCGTCATCGCCCGACACATCACCGGTGTCGCGCCAGGAAATGGCCCCACCTGTCTTGATATTCTCCGCCTTGGTCATGTCATCCTGCGCCTTCGTTTGGCGCGCAACATGCCGCATAGGGTCTTACAATTCAGTTAAGTCCACCGAAGAATTATGCGTTTGCGGCCTTCTCATCCACCACGCGCAAAGCGGCGGCATACCCGCCGTCTTCGATCCAAGCGGCCTCGGCCTTGGTCGTCGTGCGGCCCAAAGCCTCGTTTCGATAGGGGAACCGTCCGAACAACCGGATCACTTCGCGATGGGCACACGCGTGGCGCAAATTATCCGCCCCCGTTTCCGGCATGCGCGATTTGAACAGCCGCACACAACGGTCCTGATCGATCAGGTTTTCGGAATGCATCAGCGGCATATAGAAGAACTGGCGCACCGGCTCTTCGATCCGCACATCCCATTCGCGATCAATTGCAATCTTGGCCGCCGCCCGCGCGCTTTTGTCTGTGGCAAATGAATCCGCGTGCCCGCGAAACATATTGCGCGGCAATTGATCCGTCAGCACGATGTATCCCAACGTCCCCACGGGGGAGGTCAACCACAACCCGCAGGCACCGGCGCGGGCCTGCTGCCATATCTCGAGAAACCTGTCGCGAACCTGCGCATCAAGCGCGGCGTCACCGCCATACCAGCCCTTGGGTCCAACCTCGTCCACCCAATATGAAAGCACCTGTTCGGGAGTTATCATTGTGACCCTTTCGCCAATGCGCCCTACCGTTTTTTCGACCGTCGCAAATAACGCAAGCGCTGGCAAGCGCTTAGGGGTGCGCGTCGTCTGCAGCGGCCTGATCCTCAAGTTCGGTTTCGATGTAGATTTCCTGTGCGACTTCCATCGCGACGGGCGATGAACTTGCGCTCACCGGCGCATAAGGCACCATATCCTCGACAGAGGTATCGCTGGGGCGTTGCAGCATACGCAACAATCCGTAGGCAGCCATGACCAGCAACAACACGGCCACCACCACCCAGAACGCACCGTTGCCGAACACGCCCATCAACCAACCAATCAAGATCGGTCCCATGATTGCGCCAACCCCGTTGATAAAGATAAACCCGGCCGACGCCGCTGGCATCTCGTCGTGTTCCAGAAAGTCGTTCGCATAGGCGATCAGCAGCGCGTAAAGCGGATTGGAGGTCCCGCCGACAAAGGCAGCACCAACCAGTAACGTATAAAAATTCCCGCCCGATATGGCCGCAAACAGGGCGCCGCCCCCGCCAACGGCGGCCAGCGTGACAATCAGCAACCGTCGATCCATCCGGTCCGACAGCCACCCGATCGGGTATTGCGCGGCCAGAGCCGCAACATAAATCACCGACACCAGCACCGAAATCTGCGCCACGCTCAACCCGACTTCAACGCCGTAAACCGCCGTCATGCCGAACTGCGCCGCGAACACGCCGCCAAGCAAGAACATACCAAACGACGCCAGCGGCGATGTCTGTATGAGATTGCGCAGGCTCATCGGGCGGGTCGAGTCGAAGGCGGGCGTCGGTGACACCGAAAGTAAGATGGGCGCAAACGCCAGCGACACCAGAACGGACGGCACAATAAACAGGATGTAACCGCTCACATCGCCATAGGCCAAAATCACCTGCGCCAGAACGATACCACTCATCTGAGCGAGCATATAAAGCGACAGTGACTGGCCGCGGTTTTCATTTGTCGCCGCGTTGTTGAGCCAACTTTCTGCGGTCACATAAACGCCCGCAAAACAAAACCCGATGATCACACGACCCAAAGTCCAGGCCCAGACCTCGACCAGCACAGGATAGAGGATCAACACGGCCGAAATGGTCGACCCGAGGGCGGCAAAGACCCGCAC
Organism: Octadecabacter sp.; assembly: GCA_965655275.1. Lineage (GTDB taxonomy): Bacteria > Pseudomonadota > Alphaproteobacteria > Rhodobacterales > Rhodobacteraceae > Octadecabacter. The sequence continues at coordinate 1,967 of CBFHGD010000068.1, forward strand.
ATGCCCGACCCTGCGGATCATATTCGGCGCCATGCGCGACCCACCCAGAAAGCCGAGGAAATAGGCTGACATAACGATGGACATATGGAAGGTCGAAAAATTCTCGATCCCGCCACGAATACCCAGCAACGTTCCTTGCAAACCGTTACCGACCATCAACATGAACATGCCAAGGAACAATGCCCAAGATGCTGCAAATACCTTAATCATCACCGGTCCTTTTGGGTTGGCGTTACGCGACCAGTCAGCAGCCCGTGTCCCCCGCCTACCCGCATTTCGCGCCTAACAACGCGCCAAAAACGACACAACCGAAAATTGATGCGGAATAGGGCGTTGTGACAGGGCTTTCAGTTCTTGGACCAACACCGATGGTCTCGGGAGGGCTTGCACAAAAGATGTCGCAATCGAAACAACAAGTGGGCCAAAGGCCAGCAAAGAGGCCCGGTCAGCCCGCATCATTGAAGACTGGCGACCGCGCTCCGAAGTGCTGAGATTGGGACACAAGGTAAGGGGTCGCAGTCGGGTCGGTTGGCTCAATGCTAAATCGCAAAGAGCGATGTGAACGTAAGGACATTCCGCAGATCACCTATTTCCTGCACCTTGCAGACACGTTGAATTTTACCGAAGCCGAGCGGGCTGGAACCGGCGCTCTGACCGGCAACACAGAACCGGACATCTATGGCTATGGCTATGGCGATGTCTATGTCGTGTCGTGTCGTGTCGGGCGAACCGCTATCTGCCTCGTCTGACAAGTTCGACTCCGGTTGTGGTTGGCCCAGCTTCACCAAACCCGTCGTTACCGAATATGTCACCGAACACAGCGACACGGGTTACGCTATGGTGCGCACCGAAGCGGGCTCCAAACATGGGACAGACATCTGGGGCATGTGTTGGCCGATGGGCCACGCGACAAAGGCGGCCTGCGCTACCGCATCAATTACACCAGCCCGTGGTTCATCCAACGTGATGCAATGGAGGGCGACGGTTACGGCGCATTCATCAATCAACTGGTCCGTGTTAAAAGTCAGTGCATGATTGTCTTATGGTCCATCGCGATGACGGCCCCAGCGATGAACTCAGGGCGATACCACCTTCGGAATGACCCTGATCGCGCGGCATTCCGACCGTGTTCATCCAAAATATTGAGGTCCTGAAAGCCCTGCCATCGTCTGTCCGGTGATGTACAAAGTCATAGGTCCTAAGGTGATTGCGGCACTCGGGACTCGGTCGGACACAGGAACCATCGTTCAGCCAGAGCCGTCCCTTCTTTGGTTGTTTCACTGGTTCGTCAAGCTCCTCACGCCGCCACACGTTTGTCGTTCACTTGCCAGCCAGCGTCTCTCAACATGGCAGCAACCCGACGATAACCATATCAACCGTACTGACACGTCAGCGCAATCATACCCGCAATCAGCGTTCTTTGTCTGCACGGCCCTTCGGCACTCGACGTCATGCGGATCGGTGCTGGCCCAAACGCGCAATCTGATGGCCGAGGATGCGGGCGGCGCGGACTTCCTTGTGGTCGCGTTTTCGGCCCATATCGGATCCGGGCTGATTGGCGGCAACGGGTTCATCGCAGCCTTTGTCGCAGGCATGGTTTTCGGCAATACCTATAAGCACAATATCCACTTTATCAGCGCATTCATGGAAGGTGTCGGGCAGCTTCTCACGATGTTTGCTTTCCTTGTCTTCGGCGCGCTCTTTTTGCCGGACGGGTTGGACCACATGACGTAGAACGCGGTCGTTCCGGCCCTGTTGTTTCTGACAGTCGTTCGGATGTTCCCCATCTATCTCTCGCTTGTGGGCACGGGTCGGCACTGCGCAAAAAGCTCGATCTAGTTCACCCTGATCAAGATGGGCGGATTCGACTTTCCCGGTAAACAAGAACGCCTCGACTGCGTTTCAATGACCGTCTATTTGTCGATCATCCTGCACCGGATGTGCGCTGCACCGCTGTCCAGATGGATCGCCCGTGTGGCGCGCTGACCCGTCACCACAAGACCGGAAACGCCGATGAACACATCACAGATCAAAGGAACGATGGCGGCACCGACAAAGGCGGGTAATATCCATTGAGCAGCCTGCGCACAGGTTTTGGTGGCGGCTGTCACTGGTGTACGGAGGCGGTCTTCCAGTCGTTGCGGGGCGTGAGCGACGTGCAGCAAGGGTTCATCAAATCCCTTGCCCCGCGCGACACCTATTCCGAAGCCGTTATCGTGACCTTTGATCCCGACATCATCCCACTCGCCGTCTTGATCGACGTGCATTTGCGCACCCACGCCAGCACTTCAGCCCACAAAATGCGCGGCAAATACCGCAGTGCGGTCTATGCCTTTTCGCAAGATCAGCAGGCTCGGGTTTCTGACATCTTGGGCCAGCTGCAAACAGATTTCGACGAACAGATCGTCACCTCAGCACTTGCCTTTGACGGCTTCAAACCATCGCCCGAGCAATTTCACGATTACTATCTAAGCGACACCAGCAAACCGTTTTGCCGCAGCTACATCGACCCGAAGCTCGCCAAAATCCGACGGCAGTTCTCATCCTACTATGATCACCCGGACCCGTTGCCGTAACCCCGTCTTCAATCCGGAAACAGGATCGAACTGTCCCCATAGCTGAAGAACCGGTATTCACTCTCGATCGCGTGGGCATAAATCTCGCGGATCCGCTCCACCCCCATCAGCGCGCTCACCAGCATCATCAGGGTCGATTTGGGCAAGTGGAAATTGGTCATCAGCCCGTCAGTGATCTGGAACTCAAACCCCGGTGTGATGAAAATATCCGTGTCCCCCTCCCACGCCTCAAGCCTACCGCTGCGTCCCGCGGTTTCGATCAAACGGCACGCCGTCGTCCCGACGGGTATCACACGGCCCCCTGCGGCTTTGGTCGCCATAATGTCAGCCGCCGCCTGCGCGCCGACCTGCCCCCACTCGGAATGCATCACGTGATCGGAGACATCATCCACCTTCACCGGCAGGAACGTACCCGCCCCCACGTGCAGCGTCACATGGCTGAATTTCACACCCATCGCGGCCAGATCATCCAGCAGCCACTGCTCGAAATGCAGCGATGCCGTTGGCGCGGCCACAGCACCTGATTTCTCGGCCCAGATTGTCTGGTAGTCGTCCTTGTCGCGTGCATCTGCGGGCCGTTTGGCCGCAATATAGGGCGGCAGCGGCATGGCGCCTGCGTCGTTCAACGCCGCGTCAAAATCATCACCCGACAGGTTGAATTGCAGATAGGCCATGCCGTCATGCCGGTGCGCCAGAACCGCCGACAGATCGGGCGAAAACACCACCACCTCGCCATCCCGCACCTTACGCAACGGTTTGACCAACGCAGCCCATGTCCCATCCGCCTGCGGTTCCAGCAATGTCACCTCGACCTTGGCCGCGCCGCTTCCATCCGCGCTGTCGCGGTGCCGCTCCCCGAACAGGCGCGCGGGAATAACCTTTGTGTCGTTGAGCACCAGATGATCGCCCGTGCGCAGCACCGAACACAAATCGCGCACCGCCATGTCGCGGGTCCCGGCACCTTCGGCCACCAGCAACTTGGCGGATGTGCGCGGCTGTGCAGGGCGCACGGCAATCAAAGCCTCCGGCAGGTCGAAATCAAAATCGCTCAGCTTCATCGGGTGTCCCTATTGGCCAACTGTGGGCGGTGGACGGCGGAAAATTTCGCGAAACATTCCCGGCGTCAACGCCGACAGCGGATTGACCAGAACCTGCGGGTTGTCAACGGGCCCACGCAAGTTGAAATTGAACCCGATCAGCCCCTCACCCGGGCGGGTAAAGATCGCGCCGATCCCGTTGAGCAGGTAGAACGGCGAAATCACGCCCTGAAAATCCATCGTTCGGCTGGCCTGCGCATAAATTCCGTCCAATGACAGGCCCAGCCCCGGACCCACGGCGCTCGATTGCGTCACGATGATCTGCGTCGGCGTCAGGCGAAACTGCGCCTCGACATCCGTGAACAACAACCCCTGCCCGTCCATCTGGGTCAACAATCCGACAACCGAAATCGCGTCCAGCAAGGAGGCCAGCGCAGGCGCATCGCGCACGCGCAATTCGCGGCCGATCAGCGTGCCGTCATAGCTGCCCGCCGCACCGGACGGCACCAACGTCAATTCCATCGCCCCGTCATAGGCGTTACGCAACAGCCCTGCGCCGCGCAAAACCGCCCCTGCATCATCACTGACGATGCGCACCGCCGAACGCCCCCGCACAGGAATCACGGTCCCGCGTATGGGCGCGACCGCGTTCACACCACCGGTGAATTCACCCTGAAACCCGTTGGCTGCCGCGAATACGCCGCGAAAGTCGTTGATCGCAATGCGGTCCGTGACCTGCAGCCGCTCCAGCGCCATGTCGATGCGGTTCGGCCCACCTGCCGCGCCGCCGCCAGCCCCGCCACCCTCAAAATTCGCTTCCCTGAGATCAAGCGTTCCCCCCGCGATCTGGATATCGAGTGGCCGCCCGCGCCCGCGCCCGATCAACACCACGGGCGCATCAAGCCAACCGCCCAGTCGCACCCTCTCGAATGCGGCCCGTTCCAACCCGCCGCCCGCGGCGATCTGGAGTGTGCCGGTGGTCTGTAACCCGGGTGCAGAAATCGACAACTGATCAATCCGCGGCGTGGGGCCCAGCTGCCCGGCAACTGTCAACGCGCCCGCAACGTTGCGCGCCTTGGACCAGCCCAAACCCGCAAGCGACAATCCCGCCCCGCGCAGATCGGATGTTAACCGGAACGTCGGCGCACCCGCATCGCCCAGATCAACCGCCAATTGCGCCCCCGCCGCGCCGGTGACCATGCCGTCGGGCAAACCGATATTGAATTCCTGCAAGAAGGCGGGCCCGATCGTGACCTCCGCCTCAACCCGCGCTGTGCCGTCCGAGCCGGCCCCCAGCGCGCGCGAGAACGTCATATCGCCCCCCACGTCCCCCAAGCGCGCGGGCCCCTGTATCACCAGACTTCCGCCGTCCGCGCTTAACCGCAGGGCGGTTGCGGTCACACGTCGGTCCGGCACCACAACGTCGGAACTGACATTGCGCAGGTCTGCCGTCGCGCTCCATATCCGGTCTTCGGGCGGGGTGCCCGGTCCAAGCGGCGTATCAAGCGCGACCTGAATGCTCGCCCGCCCCTGCGCAAAGCTGGCGGGGAAGTCCGAGTTGCGCAGCACGTTAAACGGCTCTTGATCAAGAATCGACAGGGCCGCGGTGATTTGCCCGTCAAGAGACAGATCAAACCGTGCGGGTGGTTTGGGAATACCGGTTTGCGGGATCACCATTGTGCTGCCGGCCAGATCAATCCGCCCGCCTTCCGGCGCCGCAACATGCCCGCCGGCCACAGAAACCGCCACGCGACGATCGATGATCGACACGCTGCCGCGCGCGCCCTCGATCGGTGGGAGCGTGGGCATGAAGCGGACGCGCGCATCGCGATATTCCATCGACACAGCGGTCATCGGCCGCGCACCGGGGCGAAACCGCAACGCGATGTTTGCGTCATCGAATATGCCGTTGGTTACGTTGTCTTCCAGCCAGTCACGGGTTCTTGACGCCACGGTTTGTGGCCACAATGCCATGACCTGTGCGCTGGTGATGCCGTCCGCCTCCCCGTCGAGCGACACGGACCACCCCTCGGATGCGGCCAGCACCTGTCCGCGCATCAGCACCGGCGTGCCGCCTTGCACAAACACCGCCTGCCCGATGTCAAACGTGAACGGGTCCAGACGCAGCCGGAAATCAAGGCTTCCGTCGCTCAGCTCCAGCGGCGCGCTGTAAAACCCCTCGGGTGCGACGCTCATCTGTGAAAACTGCACCTGCCCCAGCATCACGCGCGGCAAGCCCTGTTGATAATCCCGCAGATAGGTCCGCGCAGTTCCGACCACGCGCCCCCAATCACTGTCCACTTCAATCAGATCAAACGCCAGCTGTTCGCGGCTTGGATCATAAGTCAGGTAGGTGCGCGCCTGCTGGAACGGAATGGGCCGGGTCGCCGCAGTCGGACGCAATTCACCAGCGCCTATCTGCAAGGTTGCCGACACGGACTGCAGCGTGCCTTCACGGTCAAGCTGCCCGCGCACGGCGCCCGAAATCGGGGCGTCCAACACCCCGAGCCAGGACAATACAGGCGTCTGGCTGGCAATATCCGCCGCCGCCGCATCGGTGATCGACAAACCCAATTCGGCGGCGCGACTGCCGCGCGGACTGGTGTATGTCAGCTCTGCTGTGGTGACATAGGCACGCCCCGACAGCAGTGCGACGTTGGCGCGCAGCGCGGTTCGTCCGTCCTGCAAATCCAGCGTGATCCGCCCGTCATCCATCACCCAGGACCGCCCGGCCCGCGCGTCCACATAATTGATGATCAGCCCCTCGGCACGCACCTGTTCAAGTGCTTCAAGCGTGCCATCCTCGAACAGGCGGTCAATCTGGTCCAGCAAATCAATGAAACTGTCCGCCGCACCAACCGATGCAGCCCCTTGATCAAACGACAACGCAACGGTGCCGTCGCGATTGCGGCGCAACGAAACCTGCGCGCCTTCCAACCGCACCTCTTGCGGCAGAACGCGCCCCTGAATAATGCCGCGCGGCGACACCAGCCCCTCAATGCGCGGCACCCGTGCCAACACGCCACCCTCCGCATCACGCAAAACCGTATCGGCCAGAACAAGACGGGGGTGCAAATCGGTGCCGATGGTGAACTTCACCGACCCGAACTCCATCGCGCCACCCGCCATCACCTCAGCCGCCCGCTCCTCAACGTCGCGCACGATCCAGGACGGGGCGGTCACCTCCTGCCCGATCAGCAACACCGCTGCAATCGCGGCCATGACCAGCGGTGCCGCGATCATCAGGAAAAGCGCACGTATCCACCACCACACGCGGCGCCATTCGCCTTTTCGCACAGGGCCAGCGACATCAGGCGCGCGCGTATCTGCCCCACCGCCTGCCTCACCTTTGGGGGCCGTATCACTCTTTTTTGCGCTGCTCTCTCTCATTTGGCTTTATAATCACCTTTCACGCCCTAGAACGCAAAGGGAATGAACCCTGAAAGGACACCAAATGAGCGAACTTACGCAAGGCTCTGCCGCCCCCGCCGTTTCCCTGCCCCGTGATGGCGGCGAGACCATTACGCTGGCTGACATCAAAGGCCCCGTCGTGCTCTATTTTTACCCCCGCGACGACACGCCGGGCTGCACCAAAGAAGCCGTGGGTTTCAGCGAACAGCTGGACGCCTTCACCGTCTTGGGTGCGACCGTGTTGGGCGTGTCCAAAGACACGGTCGCCAAGCATGAGAAATTCGCGGCCAAACACGGCCTGAAAGTCGCCCTTTTGTCGGACGAACACGGTGATGTGTGCGAACGCTATGGTGTGTGGGTCGAAAAGAACATGTATGGTAAGACCTACCTCGGAATCGAACGCGCCACATTTCTGATCCGGAACGGCGAAATCCAACGGGTTTGGCGCAAAGTCAAAGTCCCGGGCCATGTGGACGACGTGCTCGCCGCCCTGCGCGCCCTCTGATTGCACCGTAACCAACAAAGGAGACGACCCATGCAAACCCGCCGCACCTTCCTCGCCGCCTCTGGCGCGACAATCACCCTTCTGCCGTTTTCCACCCGCGCGGAAGGGCACGCTGGCGACACGTTCACAACCCCCACGGGCGACATCACCGTGACTCCGATCAGCCATGCCACCTTTGCCCTGCAACTGCGCCGCGAAATGGTCTATGTAGATCCTGTCGGCGGCGCAGACGCCTATGCTGGATTGCCCGACCCTGATCTGATCTTCATCACCCACGAACACGGCGATCACTTCGACCCTGAAACCCTTGCCGCCGTGGCGGGTCCGGGCACCAATATTATCACCAATCCGGCAGTTCACGACATGTTGCCCGACACCCTGAAAGCACAGGCAACAGCCCTGCCCAACGGAAATGCCATGGCCCTGCGCAGCGGCACCATTACCGCGATCCCCGCCTACAATACGACGCAAGGCCGACTGGATTTCCACCCCCAAGGGCGCGACAACGGCTATGTCCTCGATCTGGACGGCTACCGCATCTACATTTCCGGCGACACCGAAGACATCCCCGAAATGCGTGGGCTTCAAAATATCGACCTCGCGTTTGTTTGTATGAACCTGCCCTTCACCATGGACGCCGAGGCCGCGGCATCGGCCGTGGCAGAATTCGCGCCCACCTACGTCTACCCCTATCACTACCGCGGACGCGACGGCGGCACGCAAGACCCCGAAGCCTTCGCCGCGCTGCTGCCCGACAGCATCGAGACGAAAATGGGCGGCTGGTATAGCTAGGCCGGAAACGGGGTCTGCGGGGGTAGTACGCCCCCGCACGGACCAGTTGCGATCAAAAAGGCCAGTATCATCAAAAAAAACCGCGCGGCTTGTGAACGGGTTTTACAGTCAGGACTGACGCCGCGTCCAACTCGCAGTCATTGCACAGCCGCACTCAACACGCTAATATTGCCCCATGAAACATGTTCCCAAAGAAACCACCGATGACGCGCTTATTCAGGAGTATCTGAACAAGGGCGGCACCGTCAGCAAAGGCAAGACCAAGCCGCTCAACCCAAGTCTGGGGCTGAGCAAGAATGTTTGGAACCAAACGCTGACCAAAGAAGAAAAAGCCGCGCGCGACAAGAAATGACCGGCGTGGCCAACGGGCGTGCTTGCCCCGCTCCCCTGTGATAGCCACGGGGGAATGGAGCATGTGTTTACAGGAAAATGTCTTTGCGGCGTCGTAACCTATCAAGCGATCGGGTCCCCTGTCGTGGTGGCGCAATGCCACTGTGAGAAGTGCCGCAGACTAAGCGGTACGGGCCACAGCGTGGGTGCGATGTTCCCTGCCGCTGCAGTGACAGTTCGCGGGCCCCTCAAAGAATTCAAATACATGTCTGATCTGGGGTCCGAGGTCACGAAGGACACCTGCGCCGTCTGCGCCAGCCCGATCTTGGGGCGCAACTCCCGTACACCGGATCATGTGACCCTCACACTGGGCTCCATGGATGATGCCGCGGGACTGGCCGTGCAGGTAGTTGTTTTCGACCGTGATACCCAGCATTGGGACCACCTTGAACCTGATGTCGCGACCTACCCAAGCCAGCCGGATTGGTCACCCGACCGCTAAAGCGCCAGACAGTTTAAATAGCCCCCCCTTCGATGGCCGCCCCCTGCTGCGACCCGTCGATCACGCGTGTTAACCGATTTGCCGCTGCGTCATAGGCGGTTTGCCGCCGCAAATACCGCATATCCCTATGAAACGACACATTTTTGGGCAAGAACCTTGCCAGAGATTCACCAACCCGTTAACAGAACTGAGACGTTGTGAGCTGGGGGACTGGCGTCGACTGAAATGGGACGGGACGGGGACACACACGTGAAAGCTCGACTGATACACAAATTACACGTCGCCCTCGAAAAGCGCTTCCCGGAGAAGCGCCTCTTTTTGCGGTCAGACACAGAGACGCGGTTCATTCGCCTCAAACCTGAAACACAATTGGTCGCATGGGCCGGCAGTGCCATCGTCGTCAGCTGGACGATCATCGCCACAGCCGTTCTGCTGATGGACAGCATCGGCGCCGGAAACTTCCGTGCGCAGGCCCTTCGGGACCAATCCACCTACGAAGACCGCCTGAACGCCCTGTCCGTCGAACGCGACATTCGCGCCAACGAAGCGGTCGCGGCACAGCAGCGCTTTTCCTCCGCCCTAGAGCAAATCTCGTTGATGCAAACCGAATTGCTGCGTTCCGAAGACCGGCGCCGCGAAATGGAAACCGGCCTCGAAGTCGTGCAGGGCACCTTGCGCCGCACCTTGCAGCAACGCGAAAATGCTGAGGACCAGGTCGCTGCCCTGAATGCCGCGATTGAAGGGGACGGCAACGCCCCGATCAGCCTGACCCAGGCCAATGACGCCAACGGCACCGTTGATCTGTTGGCCACAGCCCTCGCCGACACCGCCGCGGAACGCGACCAGATCGCCAACGATGCGCAATTTGCCCTTAGCCACGCGGCGGACATGGAATTGGAATTGCGTCTGCTGCAAGAGCGCAACGACCAGATTTTCCGCCAGCTCGAA
>CBFHGD010000069.1:0-11782 GCA_965655275.1 Octadecabacter sp.
GATGCGCATGAGGCGCAAACGCTGGGTCTGATCAACCGCACCGTGCCCGAAGCCACGCTCGGTGATGAAACCAGCGCCCTAGCGCGCACCATCGCAGACAAGCTGCCCAGTGCGGTCAAGACCGGCAAACAGGCCTTTTATGAACAGGCCGCGATGACCACTGCAGACGCCTACAGCTACACCGGTGCGCGCATGGTCGAAAACATGCTGGACGGTCAGACCAACGAAGGCATCACGGCGTTTCTTGAGAAGCGCCCGCCTGACTGGGCCTAAATCCGTCGCAAGACGGTGACACCAGCGGCGGCCAAAGCCACCAGTCCCGCACTGAACCAGATCAAGGCAACCGCGCCGCCCAATCCGAACAGAACGCTGCCAATCAGGGGGGCCGCAGCCCCCGCCAGCAGCGGCATAACCTGCACGCTGCCCGCTATCGCGCCATAACCCGCCTGCCCCATAACTGTGCCAATCAGAACGGGCCGCAGGATTGTCATCACCCCGATTGCGCCACCCTGCGCGGCCACGTAGACAAAAATGAACACTGGCGCGGCCCCTGCCAATAGCAACGCGGCCACACCAACCGCCATCCCGCACAGGCACACCGTCAAGGTCTGCCAGTTGTCGATCCGAGCATCAAAGCGCATCAAGACGAGCCGCCCCACAACCTGACTGGGCCCGATCAGTGATGCCGCAAGAACCGCGACCGCCATCGTCGCCCCAAGATCCGTAAACGCGGGGATAACCAAGGCGATCATCATCCAGTGATTTAATGCCAGCACAGCCAATACGCCGCCCAGCACCCAGAACCGCAGTGAAACAAGCGCGTCGCGCAGCGCGGCCTTGGCCCTTGCGTCATCATGCGCAGTCTGGTGCATTTCGCCCTGCCGCAATACCCCGACCGCCCACCAGTTGAGCGGCAATTGAACGAAACACACCACGCCCGCCGCAAGCCATATGGCCGCGCGCCATCCCTGTTCCTGCGACACCAGTGCCGCCACGGGAAACGCCAGTGTTGAAGCAAAACCGGCCACCAGCGTCACGCGGATAATCGCGGCGCGCGCCTCCGGCCCCAGGCGCCGGATCAGGAACGCAAAGCACACTTCATAAAGAACCGCCCCCTGCGCGATGCCAATCAACGTCCAAGCCGCGACATACTGCGTATACGTCGTCGCCAGCGCCAACCCGCCAAGGGCCACCGCGCCAATCAACGCGCCCACGCTCAGCAGCACGCGTGACCACCCCCGATCAATCAACCGTCCGATAAAGGGGGCCAGCCCGCCCGCGATGATGATCGCCAGCGTCGGCCCAAGCGCGAGCGCGGATTTCGACCATCCGAAATCGGCCTGCCATTGCACGACGAAAGCGGCAAAAATGTAATATAGACAGGCGTAGGCAAGGGTTTGTGCAACGGCGAGTGCCCAGATTGCCACCCGCCGCTGCATCCCTTACCGCCCGTAAATGGTGCTGAATTTATCTTCGAGGTAGGTCAGCAACGGCGCCTCGCTCGGTGCGGTGCCACAGGCCTTCTCGATCACCTCACGCGGGGTATAAAGCCCGCCGTGGCGCTGCACGTTCTGGCGCAACCATGCGGTCGCCCCCGCGGTGTCACCCTGCGCCAGATCAGCGTCCAGATCGGGCACCGCCGCGCGCATCGCCTCGTTCAGACAGCCGGCATAGACATTGCCCAAAGAATAGGTCGGAAAATAGCCGAACAGTCCGACCGACCAATGCACGTCCTGCAAAACGCCATTGCTGGCCTTGTCCACGGCAAACCCGAAATCGGCGGCAAAGCGTTCGTTCCAAGCCGCCTCAAGGTCGTCGACCTCAATGTCGCGCGACACCAATGCGCGTTCCAGATCAAACCGCAACAACACATGCAGGTTGTATTGTACCTCATCCGCCTCGGTGCGGATATAGCCGTTCTCGACCCGGTTGACCGTGCCATAAAACGCCTCCTCATCCGCAATGCCGAAATCGCCAAACGCATCGCGCATTTGCCCATAAAGCCAGCCGGTGAAGGCACGGCCGCGCCCGATCTGGTTCTCGTAAATGCGGCTCTGGCTCTCATGCACGCCCATCGACACGCCTTGGCCCAAGGGGGTCAGCAGATACTCGGCGTCAATCCCTTGCTCATAGGCAGCATGGCCCACCTCGTGGATGGTCGAATAGATGCTGCCGAACGGGTCCGCATCCGTCGTGCGGGTGGTGATGCGCACATCCAGCCCCGAGCCGCTTGAAAACGGATGCACCGCCTTGTCAACGCGCCCCTTGGCCATGTCATAGCCGAAGGTTTTGGCGATCTGGCGGCTTAGCTTCATCTGCGCGCCCTCATCGAAGGTGCCGCTCAACGCTGCAGGGGCCGGGGCGTCCAGAACGGCGGCGCGCAAGGCCACCAAACGCGGACGCAAGGCATCAAACATCGCGCCCAGCTCTGCTGCCGTGGCACCGGGTTCGTAGTCATCCAGCATCGCGTCATACACATCGCCGCCCGCCGACAGCGCCGCACCTTCCTCGCGTTTCAGCGACACGACCTCGCGCAGCACCGGGGCAAAGGCCGCGAAATCATCTGCTTCGCGCGCCTGCGCCCATTTGCCCTGCGCTTCGCTCGTCACCCGCGCAATCTCTGAGGCCAGTTTCGCGGGCACCTTGCTGGCCCGCTCGAAGGCGCGCCGGATGTGATAGAGCTGCGCGACCTCAACGGGCCCGCTGGTTTCCGCCTGCGCCAGCCAGTCGGCCATCCGCGGATCGGTGCGGCGCGCATGCAGCACGCTTTCCATCGCGGCCATTTCCGCGCCGCGCTGGGGCCCGGCATCGCGCGGCATCATCGTTTCCTGATCCCAGCCAAGACGCCCCGCAACCTGTGACAGGGCCTCGGTCTCGCGCTGGAACGCCATAAGATCATCGTAAGCTGCCATCGGTTCAGTGTCCTCTAATGGATTGCGGATGTGGATAGCGCGACACATATCGCGCCCGCAGGATCGCCACCCAAAGCAGAACGGCGATGAACTGATGCACAATCGCGATATGCGCTGGTGCGGAATACAGCACTGTGACAATGCCGATCACCATCTGCAATGCCATCAGCGCCAACATCGTGTTGAACGCAATGCGCGTTTGCCCGTTGGGTGATCTGCGCCCGCGCAGCCAAACGATGACCGCAAAGGCAAACAACAGATAACCGGACATCCGGTGAATGAACTGCACCAAACCCGCGTCCTCGAAAAAGTTACGCCAGATCGGGGTGATCTGGAACGGTTCCGGCGGAAAGAACCCGCTGCCCATCAATGGCCAGGTCGGAAACGCGCGCCCCGCATCAATCCCCGCCACCAGCGCGCCCAGAAGGATTTGCAGAAAGGCGAAATGCATCAGCCCCGTGGACATGGAAAAAAGCTTCGTTTCACCGGACCGGCGCGCCTGCATCAAATCCGCCTCACTGCGCCCGAGCAAGAAGACATACCACGCGATGAATCCAAGGATCACAAACGCCAATCCGAGGTGTGTGGCCAACCGGTAAGACGCCACATCCAGCATCCCCTCCTGCAAGCCCGAATGAACCATCCACCAGCCGATTGCGCCCTGCAAACCACCCAATGCACCGATCCAGACCAACCGCCCGGTCCAGCCCGTCGGGATCTGGCGGCGGAGCGCGAAATAGACAAACCCGAGCCCCCAGACAAGGCCAATCACCCGCCCGAGCTGGCGATGGCCCCACTCCCACCAATAAATCGTCTTGAACTCAGACAGGCTCATGCCCGCATTCTGTTGCTGATACTCGGGGATCTGCTTGTAAGCCTCGAATTCAGCCGCCCAATCTGCCGCGTTCATCGGCGGCAGCGCCCCGCTCACCGGTGCCCATTCGGTGATCGACAGCCCGCTGTCGGTCAGTCGCGTCAATCCGCCCACGGTGATCATCACGACCACCAATGCAAACAAGGCCATCAACCAGACACGGATCGCTCCGCGCGCACCCTTGCCGCCGCGATCAATCCCGCCAGGGGCCGCCACCGGCTTTTGCACGTCACTCACATCTTCGAAAATACTGCGCGGCTTGCTTGCCATTTTTCACCCTCAATCCTGCTTTGGGCGAAACCTATGCCGCGCCATGGTCTGGGGCAAGCCAAACACACAAAACGCCGCACCCTGTCTTTGCTTTCAAAATATCCCGGGGGAGTCCGCAGGACGGGGGCAGCGCCCCCGATCCGCCCGCCGCAGGTGCGAACCGTCAGGTTTTCTTGCGCAACAACTGACGCAGAATACCATGCAACATCTGTGCGTCCGCCACCGTCAATGGCATCCGGCTCCACAGGTTGCGCAGGTTCACTTTCATACTGTCGGCCTTATGATCGGGGTAAAAGAATCCCGCCTCCTCCAGCCGGTCTTCGTAATGGCGCGCAAGCGCTTCGATGTCGCGTTGTTCGGCCGGTTGCGTGCGTTGACCGACGATCGTCACATCGGCCACCTCCTGCGTGGCAAGTTGCCATTCATAGCCCACCAGCAACACACATTGCGCAAGGTTCAAGGACGGAAAATCCGGGTTCACCGGCACCGTGATAATCGCATTGGCGTGGGCGATATCGGCGTTTTCCATACCGGAACGTTCGGGCCCGAACATCACGGCGACCTTTTCACCACGCGCAATCCGCGCGGCGGCGTCGCGCATCGCCGCTTGCGGCGAAAACACCGGCTTGGTCAGCTCGCGCGGGCGCGCTGTCGTCGCATAGACATAGGTGCGATCCGCAATTCCTGCCGCCACATCACCCGTCACTTCAGCCTCGTCCAACACCCGCCCCGCACCGGACGCCATGGCATCCGCCGCCGGATTGGGCCAGCCATCGCGCGGCGCGACAATCCGCATCCGGTCCAACCCGAAATTCCACATCGCACGCGCCGCCGCGCCGATGTTCTCGCCCATCTGCGGGCGGATCAGCACAAAGGCGGGTTGCGGGCGGTCTGTGGGCATGGCGTTTCTCCTAAATCGCGCAACGCGTAGCCCACCCCTATTCAATACGCAACGGGGGCGTTATAGCGGGCCGACGCAAAGAAAGCCCTCAGATGACCGAGACACAAGAGCAGCCCCAAATTTACCTCATCAGCCCGTCGGAGGTTGATGTATCAACCTTTCGCGACACATTGGCCAAATGCCTTGATACGGTCGAAGTCGCGTGCGTGCGGCTCTCGCTGGGGACCAAGGACGAAGACAAGATCGCGCGCACCGCAGATGCGCTGCGCCTTGTCACCCATGACCGCGATGTCGCGCTGGTCATCGAAAGCCATGTCTTGATGGTGGAACGGCTGGGGCTGGACGGGGTTCATCTGACGGACGGCGCGCGGTCGATCAAGAAGGTGCGCAAGGACCTCGGGACAGACGCGATTGTCGGCACGTTCTGTCACACCTCCCGCCACGACGGGATGACAGCGGGCGAACTTGGCGCAGACTACGTCAGCTTCGGCCCTGTCGGGTCGACGCCCTTGGGCGACGGGCGCAAGGCCGAACTGGAGCTGTTCGAGTGGTGGTCCCAAATGATCGAAGTGCCGGTCGTGGCAGAGGGCGCATTGGACGACGCCTTGATCCGCGCTTTGGCCCCCCACACGGACTTCTTCGGTTTGGGCGACGAGGTTTGGGGCACGGATGACCCCGTATCGACCCTAGCCGGGTTCGCTGCCACCATGCGCTAAGCGCGTCATCACCCCGGCGCGCACGACGCCCTCCAGATGCGCGGCCAGCGCCTTGCGATCCGCAAACTCCGCGATCTTTACAGGGTCATGATAGAGTACTGTCACGCTGCCCTGCGGGCTTTGCGCAAGTGTGGCGAGGAAATGCGTCCCGAACTCCATATCGCCCCACCACCCGTAGTGGCGTGCATCCACGCCATCAGGCGCGGTGTAAACTACCGACACCGGCTGAATCGACAGCATACCGCGCAGCGCCGGATCAAAGAACGCGGCAAACAACGTCGGCTTGAAGGCCAGAACGCGCCGCCCGTCCGTTGATGTGCCTTCGGGAAAAAACAAAAGCTTGTGCCCGTGGCTCAACCGCGACCGAAACAGTGCAACCTGCGCACTGGCCTGCGCCCGCGCGCGCGCGATAAACACCGTGCCCGTAGCGCGCGCCAGCCAGCCGATCCCCGGCCAACCGGCAACTTCGGATTTGGACACGAAATAAATCCGCTTGGCCGCGTTGAGCGCGAAGATATCAAGCCAGGAGGAATGGTTCGCCACAACCGCGCCCGCGCCGTCCATGGGCGCGCCTACCTTGCTGTACTTCATGCCCATCACGACAAACGCCGTGCGGCAGACAAACTGGGTAATATAAGGGGTCACAGGCCGGCCCTGCCCGAACAACGGGCGTTCAAACAGGCGCACCAGCAGCAACAACGCGAGGCAGCCGAAGGTCACCACCGCCAGAATGCAACCGCGCACCACAACGCGCAGCCAGCCAAGGGGGGTGATCTTGTGGGTGTCGGGCACATTATCAGATGTCCACGTCATCGCACGCTCCCGTATGTGGCACGCTGGCGGGCGCTCATGCGGTTGGTGTCGAGAATCAAACACACATCCGTCGTGTTGAACGCATGATCCACAAACGCCCCGTCCCCGACAAAGCCCCCCAACCGAAGGTACGCCTTGATCAGCGGCGGCACCGCGCGCAGGGCCGCGACTCGGTCCATATCAGCCGCTAGGGCCATATCCTGATAGGATTTCGACCGCACCCGAAGATCATCCGGCGCAAGGTAGTCGCGCTCCAGCAGCGATAAGGGCAACGCCAAACGGTCCATATCCGTGCCATGAAAGCTTGCCACGCCAAACAAAACATCCGCATCCTTGTCAGCCACCACCCGCCCCAGGGCCTGCCACATGTGCAGCAACGCCGGACCACCGCGATAATCGCGATGCACGCAAGACCGGCCAAGTTCCAACAGCGACCGTCCCGAAGATTTCAGCGCGCCGAGATCATATTCCTGTTCCGAATAAAAATCTCCCGCCGCCTCAGCCGCAGCACTGTCCATCACGCGGTAAACGCCAACAACCTGATCGTCCTGCGGCCGGGCACGGTCAAACAGCAACAGCGCTTCGGCATGGGCGTCAAAACGGTCGCGTTCCAGCCGTGCATCGTGGTCCACCAGCGGCCCGTCTCCGCCCAACTCCGTCACGAACACGTCGTATCGCAAGGCCTGTGCTGCTTCGATTTCACCCGCGCTTTGTGCCAGACGCGCTTCAAATATCGGGGGTCTGGATGTCATTGGGGTCGGGGTGCTCGCTCGATCAAACTCGATTGGCCTCTTTTAGCACGCTTGATGGGGGCGGCAAGCGGACCACTTGCACAACCTAAAGGCGATTGATAGACATCTAAAAACAACCTTAACCAAATGAAACAACAGTCAGAAACACGACAGACTCGGCGATGACCACCTTGCCGGCGTTCTGGAAATTAACGGTCACCCGGCCACCTACGGATGACTGGACCTGCCCCAACCCCCACTCCGGCTGATCGGGATGCTTCACGATCATACCGGGCTGATAAACCGACTGCATATGCGCCACGATCCGGAGACTCCTATTGCTTAATATCCCAGCCCTTATCGGCTCTCGTATTTGTCATGACCTTATCAACCCCCTTGGCGCAATCGGCAACGGTGTTGAATTGCTTGGGCTTGCTGGCGTCGCGGACGGCCCGGAAATGGCCCTTGTCAGCGAAAGCGTCGAAAACGCGACCGCCAAAGTGCGGTTCTTGCGGCTGGCCTTTGGCGCGGCCAGCCCGGACCAGACCGTCGCGCGCACGGAAATCCTGACGGTCCTGTCGGCTATGGCGCGCGGCGGGCGGCTGTCATATTCGTGGAACCTTCAGGGCGACCCGCCCCGCGTGGACGTGCGCACCGCTCTCCTGGCGCTGATGTGTCTGGAAACCGCCTTGCCCATGGGCGGCGACATCGAGGTCACGCGCACCGAGGATCAATGGAGCGTTTATGCCCGCCACGACCGGCTGAACCTTGATCCAACCCTTTGGGTGCCGCTGAGCAAAAACTCCTACCCCGAGACATTGACCGGCGCGCAGGTGCATTTCGCCCTGCTGCCCGACATGGCGCGCGAGGCGGGCCGCACACTGGCCCTTAGCCATGGCGCCGACTGGGTGAAAATCAGCTTTTGACGGTTAGGCGCGCACCGCGCCATTCCCCGAAACCAGATATTTGAAGCTGGTCAGTTGCGCGGCACCCACAGGCCCGCGTGCATGCATCTTGCCCGTTGCGATGCCAATTTCGCCACCCATGCCAAATTCACCACCGTCGGCAAATTGCGTCGACGCGTTATGCATCAGAATGGCACTGTCCAGCTGCGAGAAAAACTTCGCCACCGCCACGGGATCCTCACTGATGATCGCTTCCGTGTGGTTGCTGCCGTAGGCGCGGATATGGGCGATTGCTTCGTCCAGCCCGTCCACCAGCTTGACCGCGACAACCATATCGAGGAATTCGCGCCCCCAATCGTCCGCCTGCGCAGGCGTGGTCCCCGCCACCTCCAGCAGTTTACCTTCCGTGCGCACCTCTACGCCTGCGTCCAGCAGCGCCTGCACCAGATGCGGCCCGTGCTGGGTATAATATTGCCAGTCAATCAGCAGGCATTCCATCGCCCCGCAAATCCCCGTTCGGCGGGTTTTCGCATTTATAACAATATCTTGTGCCATGTCTTTGATGGCGGTTTTGCCGACATAAGTATGACAAATTCCCTCAAGATGGGCGAACACCGGCACCCGTGCCTCGCGCTGGACCAACCCGACAAGCCCCTTGCCACCGCGCGGCACGATCACGTCGATTGTATCACTCATCGTCAGCATTTCCTGCACCGCGGCGCGGTCACGCGTGGCCACCAGCTGGATCGCGTCTTCCGGCAGCCCCGCCTCACGCAGGCCTTGTTGCAAACAGGCATGGATCGCGACGCTGGAATTCAGGCTTTCAGACCCGCCGCGCAAGATCACGGCATTGCCCGCCTTGAGGCACAGCGCACCTGCGTCCGCTGTCACGTTCGGGCGGCTTTCATAGATCACACCGATCACCCCCAACGGCGTGCGCACGCGCGAGATATGCAGACCTGTGGGCATGTCCCATTCTTCCATCACCGCGCCAACCGGATCAGGCTGTTCGGCCACCGCGCGCAGGGCGTCCACAACGGCGCGAATACGGCCCTCGTCCAGCATCAGACGGTCCATCATCGCCGCTGACAGGCCCTTTTGCTCACCAAACACCAGATCTTCTGCGTTGGCGTCCATAATCTCCTGACGCTTGGCCCAGACAGCATCGGCCGCGCCAATCAACGCCGCATGTTTGCGTTCGGCGCTGGCTGACGCCAACACAATCGACGCTGCTTTCGCCCGCGCCCCGATATCGGCCATCAAAGCGGGAATGCTATCAAAGTCTTTCATTTGCTCACCATATCGTCGCGGTGGATAAATACACTGCGCCCTTCATAGCCCAAAGCGGCAGCGATGTCTTGACTGCGCAGGCCCTTGATCGCTTGTGTCTCCACGCTTGAATACCGTGACAACCCGAGCCCGAGATTTGCGCCGCTGCCTGACAGGATCGCCACGGGGTCCCCGCGCTTAAAGTCCCCTGAAACTGCCGTAATCCCGATGGGCAGCAGCGATTTGCCCGATTGCAGCGCGCTGACCGCGCCAGCATCAATACTCACGACACCATGCGGCTTCATCGCCGCAATCCAGCGTTTGCGCGCGGCATGCGGGTTTGTTTGCGCCGTGAACCAGGTTGATGCGCCGCCATCTTCAAGCACTTTCAATGGATTAAGAGGCGTTCCTAATGTAATCACCATGGCGCAGCCTGCGTGCGTCGCCAGTTTCGCGGCCACCAGCTTGGTTTTCATGCCACCCTTGGATAATCCGGATCCGGCGTCACCGGCCTGCGCTTCAATCTCTGGCGTGATATCTGACACAATATCATAGCGTTGCGCATCGGAGTTCACCTTCGGATTGTCCGAATACAGCCCGTCCACATCCGATAGAAGAACCAGACAGTCCGCACCAACTGTCACGGCAACCTGCGCGGCCAGCCGGTCATTGTCCCCATAGCGGATTTCGTCGGTGGCGACGGTATCATTCTCGTTGACGATCGGCGTCACACCAAGGCCCAGCAGGGTTTCCATTGTTGCGCGCGAATTCAGATAGCGGCGCCGGTCTTCGGAATCCTCCAGCGTGACAAGGACTTGCGCCGTGGTGATCCCGTGCGGGGCCAACGCTTCCTCATAGGCACGCGCGAGGCGGATCTGGCCGACAGCTGCCGCCGCCTGGCTCTGTTCCAGCGCCAGCTCGCTCAATGGCAGGCCCAGGACGCCGCGCCCCAGTGCGATCGAGCCTGATGACACCAATATAACATCCGTTCCGCGGGCGCGGATCGCGGCCACGTCAGCGGCGAGGGATTTCAACCAATCGGTGCGCAAACCGGTCGTGCGGTCGACCAGCAAGGCCGAACCGATCTTGACGACCAGCCGTTTTGCATCCCTCAGGGTCGCCACGCCACGTCCTCTTCAACCGCATTCCGGGCCGATTTATCCGCCTCGATACAGACCTTTAGCGCCCGAAGCACGTCCACTGTGCCTTCGCCGGACACGCCCGACATCATCATCACGTCCACACCTGTGTCAGCTTTGATTTCCGATGCGATGAATGCCCGTTCTTCGGCGTCCAATGTGTCGACCTTGTTCAAGACCGTCACGCGCGGTTTGTCGGCAAGTGCGCCGCCATAGGCTTCAAGTTCCGCGATGATGGTTTTCAGATCCCCCGAAGGATCACCCGATGTGCCGTCAATCAGGTGCAACAGAACCGAACAGCGCTCCACGTGACCCAGGAACAGATCCCCCAAGCCACGCCCCTCGCTGGCCCCTTCGATCAGACCCGGAATATCCGCAACGACGAACTCTGTGCCATCCACCCCCACGACACCAAGATTGGGCACCAGGGTGGTGAACGGGTAATCGGCAATTTTCGGGCGCGCATTCGATGTGGCGGCCAGAAACGTCGATTTTCCGGCATTGGGCAGACCCAACAGACCCGCATCCGCAATCAGCTTCAGGCGCAACCAGATCGTGCGCTCCACGCCATCCTGACCGGGGTTGGCGCGACGGGGCGCCTGGTTTGTGGCGGATTTGAAATGCAGGTTGCCCCAACCGCCATTGCCGCCCTTGGCCAGAACAACGCGCTGGCCCACCTCGGTAAGGTCGAACATCACGGTCTCTTGGTCTTCGTCCATAATTTCGGTGCCCACAGGAACGCGCAGCACAATTTCGGCCCCGTCGGCGCCCGTGCGTTGCTGGCCCTTGCCGGCCTCACCGTTCTTGGCGAAAAAATGCTGCTGGTAGCGAAAATCGATCAGCGTGTTCAGACCGTCAACTGCCTCGACGATCACATCACCGCCGCACCCGCCGTCACCCCCGTTCGGGCCGCCGTATTCGATGTATTTCTCACGCCGGAACGAAACACACCCGCCGCCGCCGCTGCCCGAGCGGATATAGACTTTGCACAAATCGAGAAACTTCATTGGGTCGGCTTTCTAATAGGTTGGCATGGCGATACGCGAAACGCGCCCGCCCCTCAAGCGTGCATGAGAAAAGGGGCTGTCAGGGTTTGCTCATCTTGCGCACATAGGTCCACGTGGGCACCACCGCACCGCGCGCGACACTGAATGTTTCGGCGTCCCCGAGGTAGGTGAACCCCGCATTGGTCAACACGCGCGCAGACCCGGGGTTGTCCTTAAACACCTCTGCATAAATATCGCAGGCCCCT
>CBFHGD010000070.1:0-246 GCA_965655275.1 Octadecabacter sp.
TCGGTGATCAGCCCCAATGTACCTTCCGATCCGACCATAAGCGCCGTCAGGTCATACCCTGCACTGGATTTTCGCGCGCCGGACCCTGTCTTGATGATCCGCCCGTCTGCCAGCACCACCTCAAGCGCCAACACGTTATCACGCATGGTGCCGTAGCGCACGGCGGTGGTGCCGCTGGCGCGGGTTGCGGCCATTCCGCCAAGCGACGCGTTCGCCCCCGGATCAACCGGAAAGAACAGCCCCGTC
>CBFHGD010000070.1:256-11676 GCA_965655275.1 Octadecabacter sp.
TCTTCGTTCAGCGCTTCGCGGGTAACCCCCGGCTGGACGCGCACTGTCATGTCCTCGGCATGGACTTCGAGCACGTTTGCCATGTCGCGAAAATCAATCGCGATCCCGCCCTGAACGGCCAAAGTGTGCCCTTCCAACGATGTGCCCGCACCATATCCGATGATCGGGCACGCATGCTTCGCGCAGATTTTCACGATATCTGCCACCTGCGCTGTCGAGCACGGATAAGCCACGCCGTCAGGCGCAATTGGGTCAAAGTGACTCTCGGATTGGCCATGGCCGAGCAAATCGGACTTGGACAGCGACAGCCGATCGCCTAACAGTGGTGCAAGTGCGCGCAGGGCGGCGTCAATGGACATGGATAGGTTCCCTCGATTGGCCCCAGCTTAAGACAGCGAAGCGCGAGGGGGAAGAGATGGCGGAGCCGCAAAAGTCGCTGATCAGGCAGGGTATCGATGATGCCCTATCCGCCTGTCGCGATGGCTGGACTGTGATCCGCACCCGTGGCCCCAGCCAAATCCAGTTCTGGTTCATCGCTTTGCTTGTCGGAATACTGGCGAGCTTTGCTGCCATCGGGTTCCGGTTCGGCATCGAGGCGTTTCAGGCGTGGCTTTATGCGACCGATGATGTAGCGAACCTGCGCACGGACGCCGCGCGCCTTGATTGGTGGTGGATATTGCTGATCCCGATGGCCGGTGGCCTTGTTGTGGGGCTTATTCTTGACCGGTTCACCGATGATGGTCGCGTGCGCTCGGTGGCTGATGTCATCGAAGGGGCGGCCTTGTATGAGGGGCGTGTTGAGCGGCGCAAGGGGCTGGCGTCGGTTCTGGCGTCCTTCATTACGCTGTCGACCGGTGGATCGTCCGGTCGCGAAGGGCCCGTGGTGCATCTGGCCGCGATCGTGTCGACGTTTATCAATCGCTTGATCCGCGCCGATGGTATTACGGGGCGCGATTTGTTGGGGTGCGCCGTGGCGGCCGCCGTGTCCGCCAGCTTCAACGCGCCCATTGCAGGGGCGTTGTTCGCGCTCGAAGTTATCTTGCGCCACTTTGCCGTGCATGCCTTTGCGCCCATCGTCATCGCCTCGGTCGCAGGCACTGTGATCAACCGGTTGGTCTATGGCGATGTCACCGAGTTCCTTATTCCCAACCAGAACATCCTTGCGTTTTATGTGGAACTGCCCGCGTTCCTGATCCTCGGGTTGCTGTGCGGTTTGGTGGCTGTCGTGTTGATGCGCGCGGTCTTTTGGGCCGAGGACATCGGCACCGCGCTCCAGTCCCGCCTTGGCACCCCGCGCTATTTGCGCCCGATGGCGGCTGGCACGATGTTGGGCGGTCTGGCGATTTTCTATCCCCATATTATCGGGGTCGGCTATGAAACAACGTCAGATGCGCTTACGGGGCGGTTGTTGTTTCACGAAGCGATTGTGTTTGTCGTGATCAAGGTGATTGCCGTTGCAATTACCATGGGCGGGCGCATGGGCGGCGGGGTGTTTTCACCGTCACTGATGGTTGGCGCCTTGACGGGTCTGGCGTTTGGCATCGTTGCGACAGGCATTTTTCCTGACGTGTCGGGGGAGGGATCACTGTACGCGCTGGCCGGGATGGGCGCGGTGGCGGCAGCAGTTCTGGGCGCACCTGTGTCGACCACGTTGATCGTGTTCGAACTGACGGGGGACTGGCAGACAGGGATCGCGGTGATGGTATCAGTGTCGCTGTCCTCCGCGTTGGCGTCGCGCCTTGTGGATCGCAGTTTCTTCCTGACCCAGCTCGAGCGGCGCGATGTTCATCTGGCCGCCGGTCCGCAGGCTTACTTGCTGGGCACATTCCAGGTGTCCAGCGTGATGCGCGGGCTGGAACATCCGCGCGCAGCAGACGCCGAAACCTGCGCCGCCCTTATTCTTGAAGGCACCTATGTGTTTGAGGACAAGACCCTGGATCAGGCGATGCCCATCCTTGAGGCGACAAATTCAAACTTCATTCCGGTCGTTGCCGCCTCGGCCGGCGAAGGCCCGCCACAATTGCGCGGCGCGCTGTTTCAAATCGACGCTCTGCGCGCCTTTAACCGTGCGCTGGCTGAAACAGCCGCAGAAGAACACTCCTAACTGCCTAAAGCTGTTCGACTGCGACCTTGGATGTGTAAAACGCCAGATATCCGGCAATTTCGGCGACGTCGCCCTTGGGGTCGTCGTAAGACCACGCCGCGTCTTCAAATGTACCGCTCTTGGCCACAAGATTGAAATACGTCGCTTTGCCCTTGTGCGGGCAGGTGGATTCGGTGTCCGAGACATCAAAAAACGCCATCGAGATATCGCCGCGGGGGAAATAGATGACCGGTGGGTAATCGCCTTCCACCAATTCCAATGCCGCGCTGGTTTCGCCCAAAACGGCACCCGCTGCGCGAACAACCCATGTGCCGGTCGCCGGCCGGATTTTGATGTGATCTGACATAGATGAAGTCTCCCCATAACGCGGTGGTTCGGTTTTTGTGTGTCCGGTCATGGAACGGATCGACACTTTGAAAGGATCATTACAATGCAGCGCAGGCGGCGACCAGCCACGTTGATGCCGCACCGTCCACGCGGGGGCCGATTTTACGCAATGTTTCTGCGTGATAGGCATTGATCCAGTCGCGCTCGTCGCCTGAAAGCGGCGTCACATCAATCAACCGCCGGTCCAGCGGCACAAAGGTCAGCGTTTCGAAATCCAGCATATCGCGTGCGTCGCCCCCGACAATGGCGTCCGCCGTTTTGGTCACGATCAGGTTTTCAATGCGGATGCCAAACGCACCCTCACGGTAATACCCCGGCTCGTTGGACAGGATCATGCCCGCCTCAAGCACCGTATCCGCGCGCCGCGACAACCCTTGTGGGCCTTCATGCACGGACAAATATGCACCCACGCCATGCCCCGTGCCGTGGTCATAATCCTGTCCCGCCAGCCAAAGCGGATAGCGGGCCAGGGCATCCAGATCACAGCCGCGCACGCCTTTGGGAAACCGCACACGGCTGATCGCGATCATGCCTTGCAACACACGCGTGTAGCAGGCCCTTTCCTCTGCTCCGGCATCGCCCACGGCGATGGTCCGTGTGATATCTGTGGTGCCGTCCAGATACTGTCCGCCCGAATCCACCAACAGCAATTCGCCCGCCTTTACGGGGCGATCCGTGTCTTCATTGACGCGGTAATGCACGATGGCGCCATGTGGCCCAGCACCGGCAATCGTTTCGAACGAAATATCCTGCAACACATTGGTATCACGGCGAAACCCTTCGAGCGCCTTGACGACGTCTATTTCACTCAGCCCGCCCTTGGGGGCCTGCGCGTCCAGCCACGCCAGAAACCGCACCATCGCCGCCCCGTCGCGCAAATGCGCCTGCCGGCTGCCCTCGATTTCGACCGCATTCTTGCGGGCCTTGGGCAGGATACACGGATCTTGACCCTCCACGATTTCCAGATCCACACCATCCGACTGGCGCGCCTCAAGCATGCTTAATACGGCCTGCGGGGTTGAATTCGGGTCGATCTGGTAGGTCGCGCGCGCGGCCTTCGCAATGATCTCTGCAAGCGCGCCCAGTGCATTGATCGTGACCGTGTCCCCCAAATGGCTGCGCACGGCGTTATCCACTTTGGCGTCCGTGAACACCTGCACCTGACCGGACCAGTCCAGAATGGCATAGGCCTGCACCACAGGTGTGCGGGCAATATCGTTGCCACGGATGTTCAAGAGCCAGCACACACTATCGGGAAGCGCGATAAAAGCCCGGCGCTGGCCGCTCCTTTCCAACGCAGCCCCCAGGCGGCTGCATTTCTGGCGGACAGTTTCGCCTGCCAGGTCATCGGGCTGCACACGAACGGGCGCGCGCGGCGGGGCAGGGCGGTCCTGCCAAATTGCATCCACCAGATTGTCGGTGGCACGCAACGTTATCCCGCTGCCCTCCAACGCCGCCCGCAAATCGCGCACCTGCGCCACCGTATGCAGCCACGGGTCAAACCCGACGATGCCGCCCTGCGGCAGCTGGTCTTTCAACCAACCGGCCAGTTGCACCTCCGGCCAATGCACCGGCGTAAACACATCCGCCACTTGGGCGCGCACCTGCACGCGGTAGCGCCCGTCAATAAACACGCCTGCCACATCAGGCAGCACAGCCGCAAACCCGGCCGATCCGGTGAACCCGGTCAGCCACGCCAACCGCTCGTCACTTGGCGCGGCATACTCGCCCTGAAACCGGTCTGCGCGCGGCACCAGAAACCCGTCGATCTTGCGCGCCGCCATTTGCGCGCGCACCGACGCAAGGCGTGCTGGCCCGCTTTCGGGCGTCGTTGTCACTTCAAACGTTTGAAACACGGCCCACCTCGTCTTTGCTTTTCAAATATCCCCGCCGGAGGCGCAGGTCAGCCCCACGCGATCCCGCTAGCTGGCTTTGCGCATCCCCAACACCCGCGCCCGTTTACGCGGATCGGAATCAAACAAGCTGGCGAGTTGTTCTGTCATCGCACCCGCCAATTGTTCCACATCGGTGATCGTCACGGCCTTGTCGTAATAGCGCGTCACGTCGTGGCCGATGCCGATGGCAATCAGTTCGACGGCTTTGCGCTTTTCCACCATGGCGATCACGTCGCGAAGGTGTTTTTCCAGATAATTCGCGGGGTTAACGGACAGGGTTGAATCATCCACCGGTGCGCCGTCTGAAATGACCATCAACACCTTGCGCGCCTCCTGGCGGGCCGTGATGCGCCGGTGCGCCCACTCCAGTGCCTCACCGTCGATGTTTTCTTTCAACAGGCCTTCTTTCATCATCAGCCCGAGGTTGTCACGCGACCGGCGCCATGGCGCATCGGCGCGTTTGTAGATGATGTGGCGCAGATCGTTCAGGCGTCCCGGTTGTTGCGGGCGTCCCTGGGCCAGCCATTCTTCGCGGCTCAGCCCGCCTTTCCACGCTTTCGTCGTAAACCCGAGAATCTCGACCTTCACCTGACAGCGCTCCAGCGTGCGCGCCAGGACGTCGGCACAAATCGCGGCAATCGAAATGGGGCGTCCGCGCATGGAACCCGAATTGTCCAAAAGCAACGTCACACAGGTATCGCGAAACTCGGTGTCTTGTTCGACCTTGAAGGACAGCGGCGTGGTCGGGTTCGCCACGACCCGCGCCAGACGGCCCGCATCCAGAATGCCTTCCTCCTGATCGAACGACCATGAACGGTTTTGTTGGGCCTGAAGGCGGCGCTGCAACTTGTTGGCCAGTCGCGATACCGCTCCCTTCAGCGGTTCGAGCTGTTGATCAAGGTAGGCGCGCAGGCGTTCCAACTCGGCGGGTTCTGCCAGATCTTCCGCGCCGATCTCCTCGTCGTGCTCGGTTGAATAGACGGTGTAGTTCGGGTCCGCATCCGACACGGGCTGGGGGGCAGGTGGCTCCATCGGGGCCTCGCCCTCGGGCATGTCGGCCTCCTCGGCCATCTCGCTTTCCGCGCTGTCGTCCATCGACACCTGCGCTTCGGCGGCGTCTTGCTGTTCTTCTTGCGACTGCTCTGGCGTGCCTTCGGTCTCGTCTTCCTCGCCGTCATCCTCTCCGGTGGAGTCCGGTTCCTGATCGTCCTCGTCGCCGGTGTTGGCCTCTTCCTCGTCGTCGCCCATATCGTCGGGGTCATCGCCCAACTGGTCGCCATAGCCCATATCGCTGATGATCTGGCGGGCGAATTTCGCAAACGCCGCCTGATCTTCCAGCGTGTCTTCAAGGCCCTCCAGCGTGCCGCCGGCGTTGTCCTCGATGAAGCCGCGCCACAGGTCCATGACGTTAGCGGCCCCGCGTGGCAGATCGCGCCCTGTGGCGAGCTGGCGGATCAGGTAGCCCGCTGCTACGGCCAGCGGCGCCTCGGATGCGTCCTTGATCTGGTCATAACCCTTGCGGATCGCCTCGTTGCCGATTTTGGCGTCGATGTTTCCGGCGGTGCCCGGCATATGGCGCGCGCCAACAGCCTCGACCCGCGCGTTTTCCATCGCCGTATACAGGTCCTGCGCCATCTGCCCCTGCGGCATGTATTTGGCTGCGACTTTTGCGTCGTGGAATTTGTGCTGCAACGCATAGGAATCGGCGGTGCCACGCGCGATCAAAACTTCTTCGCGGGTCAACCGCCGGCTCACCTGCGGCAAACGCACTGTTTCGCGCGTCGCACCGGGGGGGTCGACGGTGAAGGTTACCGACAATTCAGGATCATCCGCCATGACCTTGGTGGCCTCGGCCAACGCCTTTTTGAACGGATCAGCAGGGTTATCGGAGGGTGTGTTCATTGGGTGCCCCAAAGCTTCCAAGCCGACCTGTCAGATTTCACCTCATTGTATCTATCAAGCAGTTGGGTTTCGAGGTCTGGTGAAATCTGAAGCATCAAACGCAACTCCATTTGCCTCAAGTGTTGTCGAATTTCGTGTCTCAATAGCAGTCCGAACCCACAAACCGCGAACAAGACAGTCCTGCTGCTTGCCGACCATTCGCCAAACCAACTCGTCACAAAAGCAATGACGAATAGGACCATAACTGCCCACTGAAATTCCTTTCTTTGCTTGTCAATTTTGACACGCAACTCCAAGGCGTTATCTAGGGCAAATTCGCTCATCCCAAACTCAAACTCGCCGCTGACTCCGGCAGTTCCTCATCGAAACAACGCTGATAGAACTCCGCGACGGTTTGGCGCTCCAGCTCGTCACATTTGTTGAGGAAGCTCAGGCGGAAGGCATAGCCCACGTCTTGGAAAATCCGTGCGTTTTCGGCCCAAGCGATCACGGTGCGGGGCGACATCACCGTGGACAGATCGCCGTTCATGAACGCGGTGCGGGTCAGGTCCGCAACCGTTACCATTTGCGAAATCGTCTTGCGTCCCTTTTCGTTGTTGAACGTCGCGGCCTTGGACAACACGATCGCGGTCTCCGCATCGTGGCTCAGGTAGTTCAACGTCGCCACCAGCGACCAACGGTCCATCTGCGCCTGGTTGATCTGTTGGGTGCCGTGGTACAACCCCGTCGTGTCGCCCAGACCAACGGTGTTGGCGGTGGCGAACAGGCGGAAGTAGGGGTTTGGCGTGATGATCTCGTTCTGGTCCATCAGCGTCAGCTTGCCGTCGGCCTCAAGCACACGCTGGATGACGAACATCACGTCCGCACGGCCTGCGTCGTATTCATCAAACACGATTGCAACGGGGTTTCGCAGGGCCCACGGCAGGATCCCTTCATGGAATTCAGTGACCTGCACGCCGTCTTTCAACTTGATCGCGTCCTTGCCGATCAGATCGATCCGGCTGATATGGCTGTCGAGGTTCACGCGCACGCAGGGCCAGTTCAGCCGCGCCGCGACCTGTTCGATATGGGTCGATTTCCCCGTGCCGTGATAGCCCTGCACCATGACGCGGCGGTTGTAGCCAAAGCCCGCCAAAATCGCCAATGTGGTATCGGGATCAAACTTGTAGGTCGGGTCGATTTCGGGAACACGCTCGCCCCGTGTGGCAAAGCCTTTGACCTTCATGTCGCTGTCGATGCCAAACACATCGCGCACGGAAATATCTTCGGTTGGTTTCATCATCGGGTCGAGATTGCCGTCGGCCATGTGCGGGTGCCTTTTCTGAACAAATGTAGCGGATCGTGGTCGCATTCGGGATGCAACATATCGCGTGGGGCCGCAAGGGGAAGGGGGGACTTGCGCTCACGTGGTCGCGGTGTGAGTTTGGGGCCGCAAGAACGAGGGCGCGATGGACGACGAGCGGATCGAAGAGCTATTGATAGCCGTCAGCGCGGGGGATCGCGTGGCGTTCAAGGCGTTGTTTGACGAGGCCGCACCGGGTATGGCTGCACGGCTGGCGTTTGGCGGCGTGCCGGACTTGCAGGCCGAAGCGGCGATTTGTGAAACATTTTCCGAAGTCTGGCAGGGCGACTATACCGTTCCCTTGCGCCCCGGCCAAAGCCTTGGCGATTGGCTCGGGGCGTTGGCCGAAAGTCACGCACCGCCGCGCAACGGCAGTGCAGCGCAGCCTGTCACGATCACACCGGACCTGTGGCGACGGGTCACGCGACAGGCCTTTCCGGAAAGCTGGCGTAATATCCTGAAACGCAGTGATGTTCTGTTCTTGATCCTCGGGGCCGTGGTCTGGGCGGTTATCTTGCGGTTGGTCACGCCGTAACGCGCCTTCACATCCCCGTCACATCCCCGTGCGTCGCGTGGTTTTGGTCTGCAATCGTGGGGCAGTGTGGTTATATCTGCCCCAACAAGGAGAGACACATGAACCGCCGCACTTTTTCAATATCCGCACTGGCCACTGTATTTGCAGGCAAAACGCTGGCCAACGAAGGCCCTTTCGAGGTCACCCGCACCGAAAGTGAGTGGCGCGCGATGTTGACGCCTGCGCAATACAACGTGATGCGCGAAGAAGGCACAGAACGGGCGTTTTCATCCCCGTTGGACAAGAACTATGCGGACGGCATCTACCACTGTCGCGGATGCGATCAGGCGTTGTATTCCAGCGCGCATAAATACGACAGCGGCACCGGCTGGCCGTCTTTCTTTGATGTGTTGCCAAACGCCATTCAGACGAAGGAAGACCGCAGGCTGTTTTCTGTGCGCACCGAATGTCATTGTGACCGGTGCGGCTCCCACCTCGGGCATATCTTTAGTGACGGGCCTGCGCCTACAGGGTTGCGGCACTGCCTGAACGGTGTGTCGCTGGTGTTTCGCGCCGCTTAGGTTTTACCCTTTTGTCTGTGCGGCGCAAAGCAACCGCGCCAGCGCAACTGTCGCGCACCGCGAAACAAACATTTTCGCGCCCGTGCACCTGATGCCACATCGCTGCCCCAAACCTTCGTCATAACGGCCTTCCGAAACTGGAGGTACTATGCGCCAACCCTTGCGCAAATTTCGCAAACCCACAGAAGGCGAACGCGCGCGCGCGTTGGCTTTTTCGCTCGTGGGGGCAAGCAGTGCGGGCTTGGGGTTTCTTGCGGTTCTGCACCTTGATCGCAGCGCCCTGTTTGACGAATTCTCGGTCTACCAACTCTGGATTGTCGCGGCCTCGGGGCTCGGCGGTATGATTGCGCTGTTTTTGTCGGGTGACCGGCTTGGGCAGTCGGGATCACGCGGCGCGCTGCGCGGCGTTGCGGGCGCCATTTGGGTGACGTTTATCGGCGCCTTGATTGGCGGCACATTGTCCCTGCCGCTCTATGGCACGATGTTTGGCCCGTTTATCGTTGTGGTCACCCTTGCCGGTGCGCCGCTGTTGGCGATGCTTTGGGCGTTCAATTTGTTCGGGGTCCATGTGCTGCTTGGCCAGTATCAACGCGAACGCGATTCTATCTTTGCACCGCGCGACACAGTTCAATCAGCCCAGCACGACAGCCCGCGGCTGCGCCTTCACGGGCACATTGGCTAACGTCACATTCTGAAGTGGCGGCTTTGCTTGATCTGGTCCCACGCCCAGACAACTTCACCAAGCTGTTCTTCCTGACTGCGATCACCACCGTTCATGTCAGGGTGCAGCACTTTAATCAGCTTTTTATAGGCCTTGCGAATTTCCGGCTTGGTCCAGTGGTCCTTGGCTTCCAGAATTTCGATCGCGCGCCGTTCGGTCGGAGGCAGTTTGCGGGTTGATCCGGTGACAGATCTTCCGGGGTTCTGCGTTGCGTTCTGGCCCAACACCTGATGCGGGTCGTCTACGCCAAGGCGGGCCCAAGCGCGTTGCTCGTCGGATTTCTTGAACGGCTTGGTTTGACGCTCCCAAACACGGTCTTTGCTTTGTTGGGCGGCAATCTCTGCTTCGGTCGTGCCGTCAAAAAAGTTCCAGCCAAGATTGTATTCCCGCACGTGATCTTTGCAGAACCAGTAATAGTCATCCAGCACGTCGGGGTTTTTGGGAGCGCGGTATTTGCCCGCTTCCTGACAGTCCGGTTTTTCGCAGACACGTGTCGATGTTTCGGACGCGCCCGACATGCCACGCCGCCCACGCGGGTTCTTCTTCTTTGAAGAAGACACCGACATATCAAACCCAAATGGATCATCTTTGTTCATCACGTTACCTTTCCGACTCGGACAATAGACTTTAAACCTTCAGCGCGAGGATTGAAGGGGTAGGAGTGAAAATAATGGGACTTGAACAGCAAATTCATGCCAAGCTGGAGGCCGCGTTCGCGCCCAGCACGCTGGCCGTCATCAACGAGAGCCATAAACATGCCGGTCATTCAGGTGATGACGGGTCAGGTGAAAGCCATTGGCGCGTCGAAATTGCGGCCACGGCCCTTGATGGAAAGTCGCGGATTGCCAAACATCGGGCCATTCACGATGCATTGGGCCGCGACATTATCGGGCGGATTCACGCGTTAACCTTAAAGGTCAGTTAGGGTCTTACGGGGCTGTGGCCTGATCGTCGTCGCTTGTTGCCGGCTTGCCAGCCTGATCGCGCCGGTTCCAGGGAAAGGTGAACGGCGCTTTCAGCGTTTCATTCACACGATTATTCGCATTCAGTTCAAGCGTGTCGGCGGCGGGTTCAGCGGCCTCTAGCGGGGTGTCGCCGTTGCCGCTTTGAGCGGCGAGCGGTGCGTCTTCGACGACGGGATCACAAATGTCGTTTGCGGGTGTCGTGTCGGGTTTGTCAAAGCGCCCGGTCTGGTCTTCAATCAGCGCGGCCACTTCGAGAACGGGGTCAGCCTCGGCCGTTAGCGCACGGCGAAATACCAACATGTTTTGAAACGTCGTGGATTTTCCGGTCAAACCCTGACGTTCTTCGAGCGGCAAAGTGTCGGTGCGCTGGTATTCCCATCCGTCCTTGGCGAGATCATTCATGACCGTTTGCAACGCGTTGGCGAACCGCGCCTGTGTGCCCTTGATACCCTTACCCTTGAGGCCGCGCACCGGCGCCGCCACCACTTTATACTCGAATACGCTCATACTATCCCTCGCTTGCTTGATAGGTCTTTTATCAAGAACACCTCGCAACGCCAAGGAAACATTGATTTTTCTAGGGGTAGGGGGTGGCGTGTTCCGGGCGCCTAGATATAGATAGGTTTAGCGCCGCACAGCGCCCGTGCCGGGCGCGATGCGGCGGGGTTTTAGGCCAACATGCCTTCAAAGGCATCCAAATGGTTGTAGGAACCAGCAAGCAGGTTTTCGTAAACTGATTCCAATGGCGTGCCGGCGGCCGCTTGTGCGGCGTCCTTCAAGTCGGTGATGTCTTTTTTCTCGATGATCACGCCGACTTCCAGGGCGGCCTGCAAGGACGTGCTGCCATAGGCATAAAGCTCGTCGTAAAGCGCCTGAATTTCCGGGTTCACATAGGAGCCAGCGGGTTCGAACACGAAGGTATCCGTGTCTGCGGACGAGGCCTCGGCCTGCGACAGAACAGCATCGAAGTGCTTGTCCTCGGATGCGCCGATTTTGTCGAAAATATTCG
>CBFHGD010000071.1:0-11564 GCA_965655275.1 Octadecabacter sp.
TCACATCGATCTTCGGGGACGGGCGAAACATCGTGGTGGAAACCGCAGAGGTGTTTCGCGAGAACACCGAACAGGCGGCGGTGCGCCAGTCGGACATCAAACAACAGGCGATGCAGCAGTTTGCGGCCGAATTTGCAGTGCCGCGGCGCGGCTGGTTTGACCGGTTGATGGACGGGTTGAACCGGTTGCCGCGCCCGTTGTTGGCGTTCGGGACGATCGGATTGTTCGTTGTGGCGATGGTTGACCCGATCTGGTTTTCGAGCCGGATGCAGGGGATCGCACTGGTGCCGGACCCGTTGTGGTGGCTGATGGGCGCGATCGTCAGTTTCTATTTCGGTGCGCGCCATCAGGCCAGAAGTCAGGACTTCCAGCGCTCCATCGCACAAACGATGACCCGCGTGCCAACAGTTATTGAAAACACCCGCGCGCTGGAAGCCATGCGTGCGCCGTCGCCGCGCGCGCCGCGCATCGCGAACAGCGCATCGAACGCCGATGTCACGATAAGCGCGACGGAGCCAGCGTATAATCCGGCCCTGTCTGACTGGCTGCACGACGCAAAATAACGCAGCCGTGACCATTCGTCCCTTTTGGAGGGGTCGGTTTCACTGGCGAGCCGCGCGCCGTTCATTATAATCGCCCCATGATTACAGAGCTTGGACATTTCGCATTGATTCTGGCGGCCCTCGTGGGGGTCGCGCAGACGGTTGTGCCACTGGTTGGCGCGCACAAAGGTTGGCGTGGCTGGATGGCGATGGGTGACCCCGCCGCCGTCGTGCAACTGCTATTGGTGGGCTTCAGTTTTGCGGCGTTGACCTATGCCTTCGTGGTGTCGGACTTTTCGTTGCAGCTGGTGTTTCTGAATTCCCACTCAGACAAGCCGCTGCTGTACAAGATCACCGGAGTTTGGGGCAATCACGAAGGCTCGATGCTGTTGTGGCTGCTGATTTTGGTGCTGTTCGGGGCCTGTGCCAGCTGGTTTGGCGGCAATTTGCCGGCCTCGCTGCGCGCCCGTGTTCTGGGCGTTCAGGCGTCTGTCAGCGTAGCCTTTTACGCTTTTATCATCTTCACATCCAACCCGTTCACGCGGTTGGAATTTCCGCCCTTTGACGGGCAGGACCTTAACCCGTTGTTGCAAGACCCCGGTTTGGCGTTTCACCCGCCGTTTCTGTATCTTGGTTATGTCGGCCTGAGCATGGCCTTTTCGTTCGCGATTGCGGCCTTGCTTGAAGGTCGCGTCGATGCAGCATGGGGGCGCTGGGTGCGTCCATGGACCCTCGCGGCATGGATGTTCTTGACGGTCGGTATCGCGCTTGGCTCATGGTGGGCCTACTACGAACTTGGATGGGGCGGTTTCTGGTTCTGGGATCCGGTCGAGAATGCGTCGTTTATGCCGTGGCTTCTGGCGACCGCGCTGCTCCATTCGGCAATTGTTGTTGAAAAACGCGAAAGCCTGAAGGCGTGGACAATCTTGCTGGCGATCCTTGCGTTCGGCTTTTCGCTGCTTGGCACATTCATCGTGCGCTCGGGTGTTCTGACCTCTGTGCACGCCTTTGCCAATGACCCCGAGCGTGGCGTGTTTATCCTGCTGATCCTGTGTTTCTTTATGGGCGGCGGGTTGTTGTTGTTCGCGCTTCGGGCCAGCACAATGCAGGCGAAAGGCGTGTTTGGAGCGGTCAGCCGGGAAACCGGACTGGTGGCAAATAACGTGCTGCTCGCCGTGTCGTGTTTTGTGGTTTTCGTCGGCACGATCTGGCCGCTGGTGATCGAACTGGCATCAGGCAGTTCCATGTGGACCTTCGCGGGTAGCCTGTTCCAGAACCCGTTTTATGCGGTTGGGCTGTTTGACAAGCCTGAACAGGTGTCCGTCGGGGCGCCGTTCTTTAACGCGGCGTTTACGCCGTTTTTCGTAGCACTTTCCCTGATTCTGCCTGTGGGCGCCGTGTTGTCATGGAAACGGGGTAACCTCGGAAAAGCTGTCCGGTCGATGATGCCGGTTGCGGTTTTGGCGATCGCATTGGGTGCGTTGACCTTTGCCATTCAGACGGGGCGCAGCGCGATGGGGCCAATCGGCGTTATCTTAGGCGTCTGGGTCGTTGGTGGTGCGATGATGGATATCTGGCTGCGCACGGGGCGCGGCGCGATTTCCGGACGGCTTGGCCGCCTGACGCGGCTGCCGCGCGCGGATTGGGGCAAGTTCACAGCGCATTCCGGTATGGGCATCACGGTGTTCGCGATTGCCGCGCTTATGGCGTGGGAGGCCGAGGACATCCGCATTGCCCAAGTCGGGGACCGTTGGGCCGTGGGCATCCACGAGGTTGAACTGGTTGGCGTGGTCGATGTGCAGGGGCCGAATTATTATGGCCAGATGGGGGATATGACCGTTTATCGCAATGGTCGCGACGTCGGGCACCTGTTCCCCGAGAAACGCATCTATCCCGTGGCGCAAATGCCCACGACGGAGGCGGGCATCCGCAATGGCGTGTTGCGCGATGTCTATGTCGTGCTGGGTGATCCGCAGGCCGGTGGCGGATGGGCCGTGCGAACCTACATCAAACCCTTCGCCAACTGGATTTGGGGCGGGGCGATCCTGATGGCCCTGGGCGGGGTGATTTCACTGACGGACCGTCGTTTGCGCGTTGCCGCCGGAGCCGCCAGCGCGCGTCGCAAAACGGATGCAAAAGGGATGCCTGCAGAATGAGATGGCTGGTTGTCATCCTGTGCCTGCTATCGGCACCCGTGGTGGCGGTTCAGCCTGACGAGGTGTTGGACGACCCCGCGCTTGAACAGCGGGCACGGGATCTGTCAGCCGGGCTGCGCTGTCCGGTGTGCCGCAACGAAAGCATTGATGAAAGCAACGCTGGGATCAGTCGTGATTTGCGTATTTTGGTGCGCGAACGTCTGGTGGCCGGGGACAGTGACGCGGAAACGATCCAGTATCTTGTGGACCGGTATGGCGAATATATCTTGCTGAATCCAAAGGCCGAGGGCGCCAATCTGGTGTTGTGGTTCGCGGCGCCGTTCATGTTGATTCTTGCGGGCGGCGTGGCTTTTGTGACCATTCGCGCCCGCGGGCAGGCAGCCGGCCCCGAGGCGCTCAGCGCGGATGAACAAAAGCGCCTCGACGAGATTATGCGGTCATAATTCCCTGACGTGGCGTTTGGGCTTTTGGCTGCCGTGCACGTTCACTAGGGTGGGGAAAAGACGCCAAGCCTCAAAGGACGCCTCATGGATTACTCCACCGTTAAACTTGAAATCAGCAATGATGTGGCGACGCTGACGCTGAACCGCCCTGACGTTAAGAACGCGCTGAACGTGCAAATGCGCGCCGAAATTACCCATGCGGTCAGATCTGCGGAGCGTGACGCACGCGTGTTGGTTATGGGCGGCGCGGGCGATGCGTTTTGTTCCGGTCAGGACCTTGGCGACAGTGGCAATGCGACGAACCTTGATCTGGAGCGCACGCTGCGCGACGAATACGTGCCGATGCTCAAGGCGTTTTTTGAGTGCAAAATCCCGACGATTTCTGCCGTGCATGGCGCAGCGGCGGGTGCGGGGGCGAACCTTGCGTTGGCCGCTGATGTGGTGATCGCCGCCGAAGAAGCCTATTTCATTCAGGCCTTTACCCGTATCGGGCTGATCCCTGACGCGGGGGGAACCTATTGGCTTCCGCGTCAGATGGGGGCCGCCAAAGCAATGGGGGCTGCGTTGTTTGGCGACAAGATCACGGGGCGCCAGGCCGCAGATTGGGGCATGATCTATGAGGCGGTTCCGTTGGCGACGTTTGATCGCCATGTTGCGGGCCGTGCGCTGCACCTCGCGGCGGGGCCAACAGCGGCTTACAAACACCTGAAGACCGCGATCCGCGGGTCGTTCGACAACACGCTGGACGCACAACTGGCGATGGAAGCACGCCTGCAGGGGGAATGCGGCAAGACGCGCGATTTTCAGGAGGGCGTGCTGGCGTTCCTCGAAAAACGCCCTGCGATATATGAGGGACGATAACGTCGCGCCCTTACGACGCACCAAACCAAGAAGGCCCCCAAGATCATCTTGGGGGCCTTTGTGTTAAGTCGATATGCCGGACGGCCTATCGGTTTTCAATATCCACGTAGTCGCGCGTAGTCTCGCCCTTGTAAAGCTGGCGGGGGCGACCGATTTTCAACTGCGGATCATCAAGCTGCTCTTTCCACTGCGAGACCCAGCCCACGGTGCGCGCCATCGCAAAGATCGGCGTGAACATTGACGTCGGGAAACCCATCGCTTCGAGGATGATGCCGGAATAGAAATCGACGTTCGGGAACAGCTTCTTCTCGGCGAAATACGGATCGGCGAGCGCTTGTTTCTCAAGCTCCATCGCGACCTGAAGCAGCGGGTTGTTTTCAACACCCAGCAGGCTGAGGACTTCGTCGGCGGATTCTTTCAAAACTGTCGCGCGGGGGTCGAAGTTTTTGTAAACGCGATGGCCGAAGCCCATCAAACGGTAGCTGTCATCCTTGTCTTTCGCGCGGGCGATAAATTCGGGGATGCGATCAACCGTGCCGATTTCCTTCAGCATTTCGAGGCAGGCCTGGTTGGCGCCACCGTGTGCAGGCCCCCACAGGCAGGCGATGCCAGCCGCAATACAGGCGAAGGGATTGGCGCCGGACGACGAGGCCAGACGCACTGTCGACGTCGAGGCGTTTTGTTCATGATCGGCGTGGAGTGTGAAAATCCGGTCCATTGCACGGGCAAGGATCGGGTTCACATTATACTCTGCCGCGGGCACGCTGAAGCACATGTGCAAGAAATTGCTGGCATAATCGAGGTCATTGCGCGGATAAACGAACGGCTGGCCGATGGAATATTTATAGGCCATGGCCGCAATCGT
Organism: Octadecabacter sp.; assembly: GCA_965655275.1. Classification (GTDB taxonomy): domain Bacteria; phylum Pseudomonadota; class Alphaproteobacteria; order Rhodobacterales; family Rhodobacteraceae; genus Octadecabacter. The sequence goes on from CBFHGD010000071.1 coordinate 4,868, forward strand.
CGGCATTTTGGCGACGAGGCGGATGGACGCCACTTCACGCTGGTGTTCGTCATTGATGTCGGTGGAGTCGTGGTAGAACGCAGACATCGCGCCAACCACGCCGACCATGGTTGCCATCGGGTGTGCATCGCGCCGGAACCCACGGAAGAAGTTATGCATCTGTTCGTGGATCATCGTGTGGTTGGTCACGAGGGTCTCGAATTTCTCCAACTCCTCAGCGGACGGAAGTTCGCCATACAGCAGGGCAAAGCAGACTTCGAGGTAGTGGGATTTTCCGGCTAGTTGGTCGATCGGGTAGCCACGGTGCAATAATTCGCCCTTGTCACCGTCAATGAACGTAATGGTGCTGTCACAGGCGGCCGTGGACGTGAAGCCCGGATCATAGGTGAAAACACCTGCCTGACCGTAGAGCTTGCGAATGTCGATAACGTCAGGCCCGGCGGTGGGAGAGTGGATGGGCAATTCAAATGATTTGCCATCAATCGTCAGCGTCGCGGTTTTGGTCTCGGCCATGGTTTTCCCTTTCTAGGTTCGCCCTCGTGTCAACGAGCAGCGACAGCGTTTTAGCATCAACAGACTTCCAGCTCACACTCCGCTACCCGCAAAAGGTAACAAAAGCGTTTCAACCGGCAGAGTCTTTAATGCGGGCAATCGTTTCGTCCCGCCCAAGGACCAGCATCATGTCGAATACAGAAGGGGAAACACTGCGTCCGGAAAGTGCTGCACGCAGCGGTCCGGCGAGCTTTCCGAGTTTGGTGTCATGGGCCTCTGCCAAGGCAGCCACGATCCCCTCCAATTCATCTCGGGACCAGCTAGCAGTTTGCAACTGCGGCGTCAATTCTGACAGTATACCTTTGTGCACATCGTCAAGAAGCTTCGCCGCCTTTTCATCCGGAACAATGGGGCGCTCGGTTAAGATAAAGTGCGCCTTATCAATAAGTTCTGGAAAGGTCTTCGCGCGTTCCTTTAGGCTATCCATGGCCTGCGCCATTGCGTCACTTTGTTGCGGAGTTAAGGGCGTTGCACCTGTCGCTTGCAGAAAATCACCCAATTCATGCAGCAGTGCAGCATTTTCAGCGGCAGCGATATGTTGGCCGCACAGGTTTTCGAGCTTTTTGGTGTCAAAGCGGGCCGGGCTCTTGTTGATCCCGTCCAGATCAAACCAGTCGCGGGCCTGCGCATCGGTGAAGAATTCGTCGTCGCCATGCGACCAGCCCAAACGGGTCAGATAGTTGCGCATACCGGCTGCCGGATACCCCATGGCCTGATATTGCGCTGCGCCCGTCGCACCGTGGCGTTTGGACAGCTTTTTGCCATCCGGCCCGAAAATCAGCGGAATATGTGCCAGCTCGGGCTTGTCCCACCCCATCGCCTCGTAAATCAGGTTCTGGCGGAACGCATTGGCGAGGTGGTCGTCACCGCGAATGACGTGGGTCACGCCCATATCGTGATCATCCACGACCACCGCATGCATATAGACCGGCGATCCGTCCGAGCGCAGCAGGATCATGTCATCGAGCTGGTCGTTCTGCCATGTCACATTGCCCTGAACGCGGTCGTGCAGGGTTGTAGAGCCTTCGCGGGGCGCTTTGACACGGATCACGAAGGGGAGGTCGGGTTGGTCGGCCTCGGCCACGTCGCGCCATGGCGAGCGGTAGAGGGTCGAGGTTTTGTTGGCGCGGGCCTCCTCGCGGAAAGCCTCGATCTCGTCTTGGGTGGCGAAACATTTATAGGCGGTGCCCTCCGCAAGCATCTGGTGCGCCACTTCGATGTGACGCTCTGCGCGTGCCGCCTGGGATATCGGTTCACCGTCCCAATCCAGCCCCAGCCACGTCAGGCCATCAAGGATGGCTTGCGTGTTTTCGTCCGTCGAGCGTGCTTTGTCCGTATCTTCGATGCGCAGCAGAAACTTGCCGCCGCGCCCACGGGCATAGAGCCAGTTGAACAGCGCGGTGCGTGCGCCGCCGATATGCAGCGCGCCCGTTGGCGAAGGGGCGAAACGGGTGACGACGGGACGTTCGGACATGGGGCATTAACCTTTCGCTAACCACCCTGTTGATAGGGTCGGTCGTTCCCTGCGGGGGATACTAAGGTGGCGGGGTAAGGACAAGTGCGCGTGCTGCGCCCGATTTGGGAAAACATCTGCGCCCAACAGGGGTATTTGTTCGGCTGGACGCCCGTCCTGCTGGCGCTCGGGATATGCGTGTATTTTGCAGCACCTGAAGAACCCGCCGCGTTAACCTGCATTGTGGCTTTGGCCATTGGCGTTGCGGTGTTTTGTGCGCAGGTCTGGATGCCGGAGCGCGCGCGCATCATCGTCTTTGCGCTTGCCTTGATGATTGGCGGGTTCGGGCTTGCCGGTGTGCGCGCCAACATGGTCGCCGAACCGGTGTTGAACTTTCGCTACTACGGCCCCATCGACGGGCGCATCGTCGAGATTGACCGGTCCCAGTCGAATGCCGTGCGTCTCACGCTGGACCGCGTGGTGCTGGCGCGCATGGACCCTAAACGCACACCCCGACTGGTGCGGGTGTCGCTGCATGGCGATCAGGGCTTTGTGGTGCCCGAGCCAGGCCAGCGGGTGATCCTGACAGGGCATTTGTCGCCGCCCTCCGGCCCTGTTGAACCCGGCGGTTTCGATTTTCAGCGCATGGCGTGGTTTGAGGGGCTGGGCGCGGTGGGCTACACGCGCACCCCTGTTTTGCTTGGCGCCGTGGCGCGCGACGGCGCTGCAGGGTTATGGATTTACCGCCAACGGGTCGCGATTAGCCAGGCGGTGCGAACCGCGCTGCCCGGAGAAACGGGGGCCTTCGCAGCGGCGATCATGACGGGGGATCGGTCCGGCATGGGGCAGGACAGTCTGGACGCGCTTCGGGCGTCCAACCTTGCACATTTGCTGGCGATTTCGGGGATGCATATGGGGTTGCTGGCCGCCTTCGTGTTTGCCACCGTGCGCTATGGGCTGGCGTTGTTGCCAGGGGTTGCATTGCGCTGGAACACCAAGAAAATCGCGGCGGTGATTGCGCTGTTTGCGGCGGCGGCCTATCTGGCGATGTCGGGGGGCAATGTGTCGACGGAGCGGGCGTTTGTTATGGTCGCAGTGATGCTGTTTGCCGTGTTGCTGGACCGCCGTGCGCTGACCCTGCGGGCCGTGGCGATTGCTGCGTTGATTGTCTTGGTGCTGCGGCCCGAGGCGTTGTTTGGCCCCGGGTTCCAGATGTCATTCGCGGCAACGACAGCGCTGGTGGCTGTGTTCGGCTGGATGCGCACGGTTGATCTGCCGCGCATGCCACGGTGGATGCGCCCCGTCGGTGCGGTGTTCATGTCATCGTTGGTGGCGGGGCTGGCGACCGCGCCGTTCGCCGCGTTTCACTTCAACCAGATCGCCAGCTTCGGGCTGATCGCGAACTTGCTGTCGGTGCCGCTGATGGGGACAATCGTGATGCCGGCGGCCGTGCTTGCGGCGGTTCTTGCACCGCTTGGCCTAGGGATCGTCGGGCTGTGGGTCATGGACCTCGGCCTGCGCTGGATCATGTTTGTTGCGCATTTTGTCGCCGATCAGGAGGGGGCATTGCGTCATGTCGTGACGCCAAGCCCGGAGGTCTTGGGTCTGATCGCCCTGGGCGGGCTGTTTGTGGTGTTGTGGCGCGGCGGCGGGCGTGTGTTGGGGGGAGCGGTTGTGCTTTCCGGATTCGCGATGTGGCATGTGGCAGAGCGGCCTGCGTTATTGGTCGCCGACAGCGGATCTTTGATCGGGGTCATGACGGACACAGGGCGCGCGGTGTCAAAGGAGCGGGGCGAGGGGTTTGCTGCCGGAACATGGCTTGAAAATGATGGCGCGCCGGTGCCGCAGGATGTAGCGTACAGGCGCGACGGGCTGGAGGAAGACGGCCGGATGGTCTGGGCCCGTGCCGGGGCTTTGAGGGTGTTGAACGTGCGCGGAGCGACCGCACTGGCAGGCCTGCAGGGCTGCGGCGGCGCAGATATTATAATTACCAATCAGGAGCTTGCGGCCCGAGCCGGATGCGAGGTTTACGATGTGGACCGGTTGCGGGACAGCGGCGCGCTTGCGGGCTGGTTGAGCGAAGACGGGCTGTTGTTTGAAAGCGTGCGGGAGCGAACCGGCAACCGCCTGTGGAACACGCGCGATGTGCGCCGGCGTCAAGATGCGGCGCGCGATTGGTTGTCCCGGTAAGTCCGGGCGGCACAGCGGCGGGGACGCACCCCCGCCCAACCATGCATCAGTAGCTGCGGATCAGCCCGACCAGCCGGCCTTGCACCTTAACCTGATCATCGCGGAACAGGCGGGTTTCATAGGCGGGGTTGGCGGCCTCAAGCGCGATGGCCGTGCCATTGCGCCGATAGCGTTTTAGCGTGGCTTCCGCGTCTTCGACCAGCGCGACGACGATGTCGCCGTTGTCTGCCGTCTGGCTTTCGCGGATGATCACGACGTCGCCGTCATTGATGCCCGCATCGATCATGGAATCGCCTTTGACTTCGAGCGCATAATGATCGCCTTTGCCCACCATCGCGGCGGGAACAGCCACCTTATGGCTGACCTCGGATATGGCGGCGATGGGCACACCAGCGGCGATGCGACCCATGACGGGGAGTTCGATTGCGCCACTTGAAGACAGGTCCTGCGCGGCCGCGGGGCGACTATCGGGGCGATCCCCATCAATCACGCGCGGGGTAAAGCCGGACGGTTTACCGAGCTTGTCTTGCAGTGTGTCAGGCAGTTTCACGATTTCCAGTGCGCGGGCGCGGTGCGCGAGGCGGCGGATAAACCCGCGTTCCTCAAGCGCTGTAATCAAGCGGTGAATGCCGGATTTAGACCTCAAATCAAGGGCTTCCTTCATTTCATCAAAGCTGGGTGGCACGCCATCGCGCTGCACACGTTTGTGAATGAATTCCAACAGATCAAGTTGCTTCTTAGTGAGCATGAGACGCCTCCCTCAACGATATTCGGTCTTTGGTGTTCTAGTCTTGTTCTCTTTTTGTGTCAACATGTTCTATTTGATGGGGTAGATGGTGACAGCGTCGTCTTTGTCTTTCGCGGTATCGTTGATTGGACGTAGCAGCAGGCAGTTGGCCTCGGCTAGCACGGTGAGCATGGAGCTGTCTTGTTTGTCGAACGGCGTGACCGTGCGGCCTGTGCTGCCTTCGCTGAATCGTGCGCGCATGTAGTGGGCGCGCGGGCCACCGGCGGGCACAGGCGCGTCGAGTTGCGCGGTCAGCGCGGGGGGGAGGACATCCCTTCGCCCCAAGGCCGCCCGCACCATGGGCAAAAGGAATAACTGGCCACACACGGCCGATACCGGATTTCCGGGCAGGCCGAGGACGGCGGTTTGGCCTTTTGCGCCAGCCATCAGCGGTTTGCCCGGACGCATGGCGATTTTATGGAAGCTGCGCGTGATGCCGAACCGGTCGAGCGCGGGGGCCACAAGGTCGTGGTCACCCACTGACGCGCCGCCGATGGTGACGATGATATCCGCGCCCCAGTCGGCGGCTTGTTGCAAGATATCGTCCAGTGCTTCGGGCGTGTCGGGGGCGATGGGCAGCACGTTGGGGTCTGCGCCGGCATCCCGCAACATGGCTTGGAGGGCAAAGACGTTGGAGGCAATGATCTGGTCGGGGCCGGGGGTGCCGCCCGGCATCAGGAGTTCGTCGCCGGTAGAGATCAGTGCGACCTTCGGGCGGCGTGCGACCACAACGGTGGCGTGGTTCATGGCGGCAATCAAGGCCAGGTCGGGCGCAGTGAGTACGCGTGGCGAATTAAGTGAGAAGTCTTTCGAAAAATCAGTTCCTTGTGGACGGATATTGATGTTTTTCGTTAAGTCTTCTGACAGGACAATATCATCACCATCACGGGTGACATTTTCCTGAATAACGACTTGGTCCGCGCCATCAGGCACCGGTGCGCCAGTGAAAATGCGCACGGCTTGGCCTGCGCCGAGCCGACCGTTCCAGCCATGTCCCGCAGCGGATTCACCAATGACGGTGAGGGTCGCACCCTGCACATGATCCACTAGCCGGATCGCGTAGCCATCCATGGCGGAGGCGGAAAAAGGTGGCTGGTCGCGCCTGGCTTGAAGCGGAGCAGCAAGCGTGCGGTTCTGCGCGTCAGCCAAGGGCACGGTTTCGCTGTTGAGCGGGTGGACGAGGGCAAGGCACAGGGCCTGTGCTTGTTCAACGCTGATCATGCCTCGAAACGTCCTGTTTTGCCGCCGTCCTTCAAGGTCACGCGGAGCCCGCCTATTTCCATGTCGTTTTGAACTGCCTTTAGCATGTCATAGACCGTGAGGGCGGCGACGCTGGCGGCTGTCAGTGCCTCCATCTCGATGCCGGTTTGTCCGGTGGTTTTGACTGTGGCGGTGATGCGTACGCCGGGCAGGGCGGCGTCGGGGGTGAGCTCCAGCGCGACCTTGGTGATGGGCAACGGGTGGCACAGCGGAATCAGGTCCGAAGTTTTCTTGGCGCCCTGGATACCCGCGATGCGCGCGATGCCCAGAACGTCGCCCTTTTTGGCGGTGCCGGCGGTGACATGGGCCAGCGTTTGCGGGCTCATCTTGATCCAGGCCTCGGCACTGGCAATCCGGTCTGTCACGGCCTTGGCAGAGACATCGACCATATGGGCCAGCCCGCCTTCGTCGAAATGGGTCAATTTATCAGACACTTACATGCCTCCCATGGTGGC
>CBFHGD010000072.1:0-11095 GCA_965655275.1 Octadecabacter sp.
AAGGTGGTCAGCATCACGAACAGGATCGAAATCCCGTCCACACCCATTTTGTAGTTCAATCCCATGATCCATGTGCGGTCTTCGACAAACTGGAAGCCCGTGTCGGCCGCATCAAACCCGAACAGGATGAACAAAGACACGATAAACGTCATGACCGTGGCAGCCATCGCCAGCCATTTGGCATTGCGCTGCGCGGCGGCGTCATCGCCGCGCAAGAACAGCGCAAGGATGGCGGCTGCAATCGCAGGGATGAATGTTGTGATGGAAAGAAGGTTATCCATTATTCATAGTTCCCCGTGATCGTGAAGTAGGTCAGGATCACCGCGATCCCGATCACCATGGCAAACGCGTAGGTGAAGACATAACCGGACTGCGCACGCCCCGCGAGGCGGGTCAGGAACGGGATGATCCCCATCGCGATCCCGTTCAACCCACCGTCGATAAGGGCGGTGTCGCCGCGCTTCCACAAGAACGTGCCCAACCATTTCGCAGGTTTGACGAAAATCGCGTCATAAAGCTCGTCGAAATACCATTTGTTGAGCAGGAAGTTGTAAAGCGGCGCCTGCTGGCGCGCCAACTGACCCGGAAACTCCGGCTTGCGGATATAGAACACATAGGCGGTGATGAACCCGATCAACATGGCAAAGAACGGCGAGAGTTTCACCCAGACGGGCACAAGGTGTGCATCATCCAGCGTGGTATTCTCGGGGGCCACGTAAATCGCGCCCTGCCCCGGAGCGCCTGCAAAGACGTAATGCGTTTCGCCATGATCACCCTCGGCTGCGGCATCCCCCTGGGCGTCGTCGTTTTCACTCGCCTCACCGTGGTTTTCCGCCTCGGGGGACGCGGCTGCATGATCATCGCCATGCGCACCTTGCTGCGCATACGGGACGCCAAAATACTGGCCGACGTATTTGGCCGATCCAAAGAACGGTTTGTAAAACACCATGCCGGCAAAGATCGCGCCAATCGCCAGAATAGCCAGCGGTGCCAACATGACGTTGGGGGATTCATGGGCGTGGTCATGGGTATGTTTGTCGCCGCGCGCCGTGCCATAAAATGTCAGGAACATCAGACGCCAGCTGTAGAAACTTGTGAACAGCGCAGAGATGACCAGCATCCAGAACGCATAGCCCGCGCCGCCTGCAAAGGCGCTTTCAATGATCGCATCCTTGGACACGAAACCCGCAAACCCGACAGGAAAGCCGATATAAAGCAACGGGATACCGACGCCGGTGATGGCCAGCGTGCCGATCATCATCGCCCAGAAGGTATAGGGCAGTTTGTGCCGCAGCCCGCCGTAATTTCGCATGTCCTGTTCATGATGCATCCCGTGGATCACGGACCCCGCGCCAAGGAACAACATCGCTTTAAAGAACGCGTGTGTCAGCAGGTGGAACATCGCGACCGAATACACGCCAAGACCCGCAGCCACGAACATGTAGCCAAGCTGGGACATCGTGGAATAGGCGATAACGCGTTTGATGTCGTTTTGCACAAGACCGATTGTGGCGGCGACAAATGCGGTGGTCGCGCCGAGGAAAACGATGAAATTGGTCGCGTTTGGCGCAAATTCCATGATCGGCGACATGCGGCAAACAAGGAACACACCCGCGGTCACCATGGTTGCGGCGTGGATCAGCGCGGACACAGGGGTCGGGCCTTCCATCGCGTCGGGCAACCAGGTGTGCAGGAACAACTGCGCCGATTTACCCATGGCGCCGATGAACAGCAGGACCGCGATGACTTCTGCTGCGTTCCAGTCGCGCCACAGGAAGGTAATGGTCGACTCCGCCAGCGTGGACGCCTCGGCAAAGATCACATCGAAATTGATCGACCCCGTCATGAAGAAGATCGCCATGATGCCCAAGGCAAAGCCAAAATCGCCCACACGGTTGACGACAAACGCCTTGATCGCGGCGGCATTGGCGGACGGTTTCTTGTAGTAAAAACCGATCAGAAGGTAGGACGCGACGCCCACGCCTTCCCAGCCAAAGAACATCTGCACAAGGTTGTCGGCCGTCACCAGCATCAGCATCGAGAAGGTGAAAAAGCTGAGATACGCAAAGAAACGCGCCTTATAGGGCGTGTCGGGGAATTGGTCGTCATGCGCCATGTAACCGAAGGAATACAGGTGAACGAGGGCCGAAACCGTGTTGATCACCACCAGCATGATCGCCGTGAGGCGGTCCATCCGGATGCCCCAGCTGGTATCCAACGTGCCGGACTGGATCCAGCGCATCAGATCGATGGTGTAATACCCATTGTCATGCGCGCTTGCATCGAACGTCAGAAAAATGACCCAAGACAGGATCGCCGCAAGGAAAAGAAGGCCCGTGGTCAGCCACTGCGCCGCCGTCTCGCCCATGATTTTCCAGCCAAAACCGCCCAGAAGGGCGCCGACCAGCGGGGCAAAAAGGATGATGGTTTCCATGGGTCTTAGCCTTTCATGACGTTGACATCTTCAACGTCGATCGTGCCGCGGTTGCGGAAGAAACATACGAGGATGGCGAGGCCGATGGCGGCTTCGGCGGCGGCGACCGTCAGGATGAACAAGGTAAACACCTGCCCGACGAGATCCCCGAGGTAGCTGGAAAACGCAACCATGTTGATGTTTACCGCGAGCAGCATCAATTCGATGCTCATCAGCAGGATGATCACGTTCTTGCGGTTCAGGAAAAGCCCGAAAATGCCGATGACAAACAGCGCGGCAGCGACCGTCAGATAATGTTCAAGTCCGATCATAATTACAGTCCCTGCCCCGGTTTCACGTCTTTGAGTTCCATCGCCTGCGCCGGATCGCGCGACATCTGCAACATCACGTTCTGGCGTTTGACGTCCGTGCGGTGGCGCAGGGTCAACACGATGGCACCGATCATGGCGACCAACAGGATCAGACCCGCCAGCTGGAAGATCAGGAAGTATTCATCATAAAGAACCATACCGATTTGCTTGGTGTTTTCCGCGTCGGTCAGCGGCTGCGCGAGGCGCCCGTCCACCCCGTCCGAAAAGCCCCAAACGCCAATGGCGAGGCCCATTTGCATCAACAAAACAACGCCGATCAGCAAAGCGAGCGGCATGTATTTCGCCATCTCCGCCTTCAGTTCGGCAAAATCCACATCCAGCATCATCACGACGAACAAGAACAACACCGCGACCGCACCGACGTAAACGATGATCAGCAGCATCGCGACGAATTCCGCCCCCAGCAGCACGAACAAGCCCGCCGACGACAGGAACGCGAGGATCAGCCACAACACCGAATGCACAGGGTTGCGCGCGATCACGGTCATCAGACCGCCACCAATCGTTGTCACCGCGAATGCGTAAAAGGCAATCACTACTGGGGTCATGTCGTTTCGTCCTTCTTGGCGGCCTTTGTGATGACGTCCTGCGCCAGCTCTAGCGCCTTGGTCATGGCCGGTGCGCCGCCAAACATACCGGCCAGCGCAATCGTTTCAGTCACTTCTGTTGCGCTCGCCCCGGCTTCGAGGGCATGGCGCACCGTCAACTTAATTTGCGGTTCGGCCTGCGCGCCCTGAATGGTCAGGCCTTGCAGCGTCAGCAACAGTTTGGTTTTCGCGTCCAACGCATCCGGGTTCAGCCCTTTGCCCATAAACTGCTCCATCATCTCCTTGGACATGGTTGGAAACATATCTTCAAACCCCTTCATGGACTCCTTCATGACATCGGCGAATTCGGGGCTCACGCCCTTCGCCCAGTCCTGACTGGCCTTCATCCATGCATCAAAAGGATTTTGTTGGTCGCTCATCTGTAGGGTGCATCCATTTCGAGGTTGCGGGCAATTTCGGCTTCCCAACGGTCACCGTTATCGAGGAGCTTTTCTTTGTCGTAATACAATTCTTCACGGGTTTCCGTGGCGAATTCAAAATTCGGACCTTCGACAATCGCATCCACCGGGCAGGCTTCCTGACAAAAACCACAGTAGATGCACTTGGTCATGTCGATGTCATAGCGCGTGGTGCGACGACTGCCATCATCGCGCGGTTCCGCGTCGATGGTGATGGCCTGAGCGGGGCAAACGGCCTCGCATAGTTTGCAGGCAATGCAGCGTTCTTCGCCGTTGGGATAGCGGCGCAGCGCATGTTCGCCGCGAAAACGCGGAGACAACGGACCCTTTTCGTGCGGGTAATTCACCGTCGCCTTGGGCGCGAAGAAGTATTTGAACCCGAGTCCGAAGCCCTTGATGATATCCGTCAGCAGAAAATATTTAGCCGCGCGTGTGTAATCGATCTGGGTCACTGGTGAAGCTCCCTTTCAGTTGTCAGCCACGCGTAAAATGCGGCCGAAATCTCAATTTTCTCGCGCAGGCAGTCTTGCATCGCGGTGGATCGCTCTCTCATATCAGCCCCCCATCGCGTAGCGCGCCCAAAAGCCGCCAGCCACTTCGAATTTCGCCAAAAAGCTAACCAACACGACCCAGAACAGGGAGAGCGGCAGGAACACTTTCCAGCCCACGCGCATCAACTGGTCGTAGCGGTAGCGCGGGGTAATCGCCTTCACCATCGCGAAGATAAAGAACGCGAAGGCCATTTTCAGGATCAACCAGCCGATGCCATCCGGCAGCCCCGGAATGGGGGACAACCAGCCCCCTAAGAACATCAGCGACACCAGCGCGCACATCAGCACCACGGCCATCAGTTCACCGATCATGAACAACAGGAACGGGGTGGATGAATATTCAACCTGATAGCCGGCCACCAGTTCCGATTCCGCCTCGGGCAGGTCGAAGGGCGGGCGGTTTGTTTCCGCCAACGCGCTGATAAAGAACAAGAAAAGCATCGGGAAATGCGGGATGAAATACCAGTGCATCAGCCCGTATGGTCCATCCTGCGCGGCCACGATGGACCCGAAGTTCATCGATCCTGTCGAAATGATAATGCCGATGATGATCAAGCCGATGGAGACTTCATAAGAAATCATCTGCGCGGCAGAGCGCAGCGAGCCCAGGAACGGGTATTTGGAGTTGGATGCCCATCCGCCCATGATCACGCCGTAGACCTCGAGCGAGGACACCGCGAAGACATACAGGATTGCGACGTTGATATCGCTCAGCACCCAGCCATCGTTAAACGGGATAACGGCCCAGGCGATCACCGCCATAACAAATGAAATCATCGGCGCGAGGAAAAACACGCCTTTGTCAGCGCCCGCAGGCACGACGACCTCTTTGACGATGTATTTGATAAAGTCGGCGAAGGACTGCAGCAGGCCAAACGCACCGACAACGTTAGGGCCTTTGCGCATCTGCACAGCGGCCCAGACCTTGCGGTCAGCATACATCAGGAAGGCCAGTGCCACCAAAAGCGGAACCAAAACCAGCAAACACTGCGCAAGGACCAGCAACACGATCCCAAGATTGGTGGTGGTGAAAAATTCAACCATATCTGTTCCCTCAGACCGTCGGTATCGCGCGGCGCGCACAGTCGGCAACCGTCACTTCCGCGTCTATCGTTCTTATTCCACGTGGCAGTGCGGACGAGATCGTGTAAACAGCATCCCCCGTCCAAATGCCACCCTCTTCGTCCACTTGTGTGCGCACGTGGCGCGCAAAACCATAACCCCTGATCAACGCATATTGCGCCGCCGCACATTCCGCATAGTCCGCCACGTCCTGACGTTCGATCACATTGGCGGCTTTCACATGAAAGTTCACCAAATCCCCGTCGAGCAGGCGTGTTTCGATGCCATCATAACGGATCGCCCCTGTGGGGGCTGTCGGCGCTGTCTCGCACGCGGCGAGCGCCAGAGCTGCTATAAGGACCGGGCGATGCATACCTACTCAGCCGCGATCTGGGCCTCGGCCCGTTTCTTGGCGTTGCCGGACAGTTCCGCCATCAACTGGCTGGCCCGAGCAATCGGATTGGTCAGGTAGAAGTCATTGACCGCGCTGCGGAAGGTCGCCTTGCCCAGCTTGCCGGGTTTGAGAGGCGTCCAGTCGTTTTGCGCAACACCATCGACATCCGCCAGATGCGGGTGCGCCGCGACAAGCGCCTGCCGCAAACCGGCAAGGCTGTCCCATGGTTGTTGCGCGCCCATTTCAGCCGACAGTGCACGCAAAATGGCCCAGTTTTCCTTGGCTTCGCCGGGCGCAAAACTGGCCCGCATCGCCAGTTGCGGGCGGCCTTCTGTGTTTACGAACAGCGCATTTTCTTCAGTGTAGGCGGCACCGGGTAGGATAATGTCAGCGCGGTGCGCGCCACGATCCCCGTGCGAGCCCTGGTAGATCACGAACGGACCTGCGGCGATCTCGACCTCGTCCGCTCCGAGGTTATATATGACCTCGGCAGCCTCGACGCCTTTCATGCCGTCTGCGTTGGTCGCATCCACATCCATCGCCCCGACACGGCCAGCAGCGGTGTGCAGGATCAACAGTTTGGACTTGGAGGCCTCACAAATCTGCATCGCCGCCGCGAGAACCGCCGCACCGTCAGCTTCTTGCAGTGCGCCTTGCCCGACGATCACAACAGACGGGTTATCAACAATTTTCTTCGTGGGCTTGGTGTCCAGAATGGCCTGCAATGCCGCGCGATCTGTACCTTTGTGCATATACTCGTAGGTCAGATCGACGGCTTCACCGATCAGATCCACATCACAGCCGTTGGTCCATGCGCGACGCACACGCGCGTTCAGCACGGGCGCCTCGATCACGGGGTTCGTGCCGATAAACAGGACATATTGCGCGTCATCGATATCTTCGATCTTCGCAGTGCCCACATAGCCGGAGCGGTTGCCGCTCGGCAGTTTCGCACCATCCGTGCGGCATTCGACGACGCCGCCCTGCCCTTCGATCAGCTGCTTGAGGGAAAACGCCGCTTCGGTGCTGGCCAGATCACCAACCAGACCGGCGACCTTTTTGCCGGCCATCGCAGCGGCAGCCGCCTTCAATGCCTCGTCCCAGCCCGCTTTACGCAGCTTGCCGTTCTCGCGAATATAGGGGGTATCCAGACGTTGGCGGCGCAAACCGTCCCACACAAAACGGGTTTTGTCGGAAATCCATTCCTCGTTCACGCCGTCATGGTTGCGCGGCAAAAAGCGCATGACTTCGCGGCCCTTCGTGTCCACACGGATGTTGGCGCCAAGGGCGTCCATCACATCGATGGATTCGGTCTTGGTCAGCTCCCACGGACGCGCGGTAAAGGCGTAGGGTTTGGAGACCAATGCCCCCACCGGGCACAAATCAATAATGTTGCCCTGCATGTTCGAATCAAGCGTCTCGCCCAGATAGCTGGTGATTTCGCTGTCTTCGCCACGCCCGGTCTGGCCCATTTGCGAAATCCCGGCGACTTCAGTGGTGAAACGCACGCAACGGGTGCACGAAATACAGCGCGTCATATGGGTTTCGACCAGCGGCCCGAGGTCAAGATCTGTCGCTGCGCGTTTGGGTTCGCGGTAGCGGGAAAAATCGACGCCGTAGGCCATCGCTTGATCCTGCAAATCACACTCGCCGCCCTGATCGCAGATCGGGCAATCCAGCGGATGGTTGATCAACAGGAATTCCATCACACCCTCGCGGGCCTTTTTGACCATAGGGCTGTTGGTTTTCACGACAGGGGGCGCACCTTCGGGGCCGGGGCGCAAATCACGCACCTGCATGGCGCAGGACGCCGCAGGCTTGGGCGGACCGCCCACGACTTCGACGAGACACATGCGGCAGTTGCCCGCAATAGACAGACGTTCGTGATAACAGAAACGCGGAATTTCAATACCCGCTTCTTCGCAGGCCTGGATGAGCGTCATCCCACCCGGAACTTCTACTTCGCGGTCGTCAATAATGATCTTGCGCAGATCGGACATGGGCGTGTTCCCTGTTCCCGTTTGGCGTATCCACAAAATGACCCGTTTAAGGGCCATCAATATGGGGGCGTTCTAACGTGGGAAGCAGGGCTTTGCCAGCGCGAATCCCGAAATCTGGCTGCGGAATATCGAGGCGCCAGCAGACGTTTTACCCGATGGCGCCAAAGGTTAACGCAAGAGCTGGCCAACTTGGGTGCCCTGCGTGATCTGGGCGCGGGCCACGGTGCAATAGCTGGCCGGATCATCCGTGCGCACACCAAGGCCGTTCAGCCTCTGGCGCGCCATCGTCTCAAGGCGCGCCTTTTCCGAACGACTGTCCACAAAAGCGTCAATCTCGGCGTTGGAATATCCAAGGTCTTTCAGGTGCGACTTCAAACCCTGTAGAAAATTCAGACCACGGATCATGCGCACGCTGACACCGTTGCAGTTGTCGCCCAGCTCGACCGCCATGCCCGCCGCGATAAGCCCTTCGGTCACGCGTTCTACATTCGCCGGATTCGCCGTTGCCGTGGTTGCGGCCATGGTCAGGCCAAGCACCACAGGTGCAAGAAGGGTTTTACGGATATTCATTACGCTCGTCTCCAATACATGCTGCGCCATCTCGAAGCGAAGTGGCGGCAGTCGTTGGGATAGATGTCGGGGAATCCGGGCTGCTATTCAATAGCAGGCCCTTGTTATTCGTTGTTTTGGCGAATTTCGTCCCACCCGAACGCGCGCTCGCTCGGCCCGTTGGTGCGCAGGTCATCCAGACGCTCAAGCGCCTCGGCCTGCGTGGGCTTGTGGCCGTCCTGGACCCACCACAACACGAAATGCTGCTCGCCCAAAACTTCAAACCACTCCGCTTTGCGGTCCATGAACTTGGCGTGAATGGTTTTATAAACGAACGCCTCGAGGCTCGGCAGGTCTTCCCAGACGGTCAGGTTCATCACCAGCTGCGGGTCCCCGCCAATGTTGTTTTCGGTGTTTCCTGTTCCCGGCTCGCCCGACCCTTCGGACATCCAAACAAACCCCGGCATGCGTTTGCCTAGGCCGTTCACACGATCAAGGTTATCCATGAACTCTTTGACGCGCGGGTCATCGGTCGGGGCCAACAAACGGCCAATGTTGAGTTCAGCGAGATGCATGACCCACAACTCCTATGTCGCGTGGTGTTTGGGTATGCGATCACCACAAAGGGTTCCCAAGAATGGGGCTGGAAAACTGTGAATCACTCCGCCGCAACGGGCCCACGTTTATGCGCAATCCGGCCTTCGATCTCGTCGCGGAAGTTTTTGATCAACCCTTGGATCGGCCATGCCGCGGCATCGCCCAGCGCGCAGATTGTGTGGCCTTCGACCTGCTTGGTCACGTCCAGCAGCATGTCGATCTCGGCGGGGTCCGCGTCGCCCTTCACCAGACGATCCATCACGCGCATCATCCAGCCGGTGCCCTCGCGACACGGCGTGCACTGGCCGCAGGATTCGTGCTTGTAGAATTTGCTCAACCGCCAGATCGCTTTGATCACGTCAGTGGACTGGTCCATCACGATGACAGCAGCGGTGCCAAGGGAGCTGCCCTTTTCTTTCAGTGCATCAAAATCCATGATCGCGTCGCGCATGTTTTCGCCGCGCACCATCGGCACGGACGACCCCCCGGGGATCACGGCCTTGAGGTTGTCCCAGCCGCCACGAATTCCGCCGCAGTGCTTTTCGATCAGCTCCTCGAACGGAATGGACATGGATTCTTCAACCACGCAAGGGTTGTTCACATGACCCGAAATCGCAAACAGCTTGGTGCCTGAATTGTTCGGGCGTCCCATCCCCGCGAACCAATCGGCCCCGCGGCGCAGGATCGTTGGCACAACGGCAATCGATTCCACGTTGTTCACGGTTGTCGGGCAGCCATAAAGGCCGGCACCGGCAGGAAACGGCGGTTTCATGCGCGGCATCCCTTTCTTGCCCTCAAGCGATTCCAGCAGCGCAGTTTCTTCGCCGCAAATATAGGCCCCTGCCCCGTGGGTGAGGTAAATGTCGAAATCCCAGCCGGATTTGCACGCGTTCTTGCCGACCAGACCTGCGTCATACGCCTCGTCAATCGCCGCTTGCAGCGCCTCTTTCTCGCGGATGTATTCGCCGCGTATGTAGATGTAGCAAGCATTGGCGTTCATCGCGAAAGACGCGATCAGGCAGCCTTCGATCAAGGTGTGTGGATCGTGGCGCATGATCTCGCGGTCCTTGCAGGTTCCCGGCTCGGATTCATCAGCGTTCACAACGAGGTAGGACGGGCGTCCGTCGCTTTCCTTTGGCATGAAAGACCACTTCAAACCCGTCGGGAAACCCGCGCCACCGCGCCCGCGCAGGCCAGACGCCTTCATGGTGTCGATGATCCAGTCACGGCCCTTTTTAATGATGCCAGCGGTGCCATCCCAGTGGCCCCGGCTTTGCGCGCCCTTCAGCGTGCGATCATGCATCCCGTAGAGGTTGGTGAAAATGCGGTCTTTATCTGCGAGCATCATCGGCCCTTTCGGTCTTTGGCAAAACGGTCAGTTGTTACGGGTCTTTTGCCACAGCTTCCACGTGACAACCAGAGACCAAATGAACCCACCCAGCGCGAACAGGTAAATCAACATCTCGAAGCGCGCCTCCAACCCCAGAAAACGGGTGATCTGGGGCGCAAGGATGGTGAGCAAACCGGACACGACGATTACAATCGCGGCCTGGCGCCCCTGTTTGGCAATGTCCTGTTCGGTTTGTTTGCTCATTTCGCGGCGACGCATTTGGTTTTTGCGTCCTCGACCCAACGCTCGATCGGGGTGTCGTCGTTGATCCCTGCGCAATAGGCCCGCAGCCAGTTGATGTTTTCCTCTATCAGGTCAGCCACCTGATCGTAGTGGAATATCCCTTCAGAGTTCAGTGCCATCTCGTTCTGGATCATCATCCCTTTAAGCTTGGTCAGGCTGTCGGGCGTACCACCGCGTGCCTGCGTCAGGGGGGACGGACGATACGGATGATCCGCGCCAAGCGTGCGCGGCCCGAGTTGCGCGCGCAGTTCGGCTATTTCGGCCACCAGTTCCTTGCGGGTTTTTTGCAGGGTCCTGATCGGGCGCAAATGGTTGTTGGGCAACAGGTAGCTGGCGGCCAGCGCTGGGATGCGGTGTTCTGCCAATTCAGGTGTGATCGCCGTTCCGGATTTGACGTAAAGCAACAGGTTCTGGCGAAACCACGGGGCCATGTCGCCGTGGGCCGCAAGACGCTGGCGCAGCGGGTCATAACAGTCATACCCTTGTGCCGCGAACAAG
>CBFHGD010000072.1:11105-11359 GCA_965655275.1 Octadecabacter sp.
TATTGCTGCCACTGACAATTGATGTGCCCCGTTCCTTTTTGCCCCGGCACTGCGGCGGAAAACAGCACGTAGTCGCTGAGCGCGGTCAGGTCGTTGACGAAGCTTTCAGCCCGCGCCGGAGACAGGTGTTCGGCCACTTCCAACGAGGACGCAAGATTATATCGGGTATCACAGGAATACCCCTGCTCCAGATCCTGAACCTGCAAGACAGAAATATCGACGTCAGGGTCCATTTCCGTGACCCATGGCCCGTC
>CBFHGD010000073.1:0-11095 GCA_965655275.1 Octadecabacter sp.
AGGATGCGATCGACCTCAGTTCATGGACCCAGCTCTATGATCCGAATGCGCTTACGATATCGGCCACCGGCACAGGCGCCACAATCCAATGGCGCGGCGAGATATTGAATGTCCTTTCTGCCAACGGGAATTCCATCAATACGGATGCCTTGCGCGACACGATCACCATCGACATCAATCGCAGCTTTTATGCGCCCGAGGTCACGCTGGTCGGGTCAAACGCCGGCAGCGTGCTGGACGGCAGTTGGGGCATGGATACGCTTACGGGGCGCGCTGGCGACGATACGCTTAATGGCCGCGCAGGGGATGACACACTGGCGGGAGGGGGAGGTGATAACACAATCGACGGCGGCGCAGGTACGGATACTGCGCTGCTTGATTATGCCACTACCGACTTGCTTGATGTCGAGGTTGACGGCCAAACGATCATTGTGACCCATACCGGCGGCATCGATGTGTTCATAGAGGTCGAGGTATTCAGCTTCAGCGATACCGTCCTGTCTGCCGCGCAGGTCGCAGGGCTTTTCGGGCCAGCCTCCCTCACCGGAACGGCGGGAAATGATGTTCTGACGGTCACCGATAAGGCGGCTTACCTCGACGGGGGTGCCGGCAATGACACACTCACCACGGGATCCTTTAACGATACGCTTTCGGGCGGAACCGGAAATGACACGCTTTCCGCTGGTGCGGGTAATGACGTTATCAACGGCGGCGCGGGTCTCGACACCGTGGTGCTGGATTACGCGACAACGGACCTGACAGGGATAACGCTGTCCGGCGATATCGTGACATTCGAAACGTCGTCCGGCACCGACCAGATCGCCTTTGTCGAGGCGTTTCAATTCACCGACGGGTTGGTTGAACGTAACAATTTGTTTGCGCTCATCCCGACGACATACCTCACCGGAGGCAGCGGGAATGACACGCTGTCAGTGACGCAAAGCACCGCGTGGCTCGGCGGGGGCGGGGGCAATGACACTCTCACATCGGGTGAGGGTGATGACACCCTGATCGGGGGGAGTGGCGATGACACGCTTATCTCCGGTTCAGGCGACGATCATCTGTTTTCGGGCGTGGGGGCCGACAGCATCAGCGGGGGCGAGGGGACTGACAGGCTCACGCTCGATTTTGCATCAAGCAGCCTTACCAGTGTCGGGATTTCCGGCGGCACTCTGATCCTAAATACGGACAACGAGATCGACACGGTCGAGGGAGTGGAAGTTTTTGTTTTTGCCGACGGCACGTTTTCTGCCAGTGCCTTGATGTCCCTTTTCGGGGTTACCACGATCAATGGTACGCCAGGGAATGATGTGCTGAATGGCGGCGTATTGAACGACGTCATCAATGGGGGCGGCGGGGCAGATATAATTCGCGGCTATGAAGGGAACGATTACATAGATGCAGGGGGCGGGAACGATATCGTCTGGGCCCACAGCGGTGATGACACGCTGTATGGCGGCGACGGCAATGACAGCCTGTATGGTGGCATCGATCAGGACCTGATTTTTGGCGACGATGATAATGACATCCTGCATGGCGGGCGTCACAACGACACCCTGCATGGCGGATCTGGCGACGATTATCTTAAAGGCGGCGGGGGGAGTGATATGCTATACGCGAACTCCGGTGACGACTTTGTCAAAAGCGGGACGTACCACGACTACGTCGATGGCGGTTGGGGCGACGACACCCTGTCCGGCAACCGCGGCAATGATACGCTGTTCGGCAATCGCGGGGACGATACGCTGCGGGGCGGGGGTGGCGATGACTTTTTGTCAGGCGGGCACGACGATGATATTTTGATCGGCGGCGTAGGGAACGACACGTTCAGTTTTCTGGACGGGCAAGATGCGGACGTGATCCGTGATTTCAATGTTGCGGAGGATACTCTGGAATTTTCCACCAGTTTGCTTCAATCCGTCGGAAGTGCAGGCGCCATTGTGCAATACCACGCGACGATGACCGACCAAGGTGTGCTGTTTGATTTTGGATCAGGCGACACGATCTTGTTGCAAGGTTTGGATACATTCAGCGGCCTGAGTGATGCGTTTGTCTTTGGCTAGGCACTTCTCGACCTGCCCATATTTTAGGCAATAGGATTAAATTGTGTAAATTTTGGGCAAAATGCTGCAACTGCAAAAAGAACCTGCCCCCGAAATCTTGTGATGCGTCCCGCCCCGCGCCCTTTTGTGTGCAGCCGGGTCGCTTGACCTGCTCAACGCAAACAAGGGGACAGATGTGAAACTCATTATTGCAACAATCAAGCCGTTCAAGCTGGAGGAGGTCCGCGAGGCGCTGACCGCCATTGGTGTGCGCGGCATGATGGTGACGGAAGTGAAGGGCTTTGGTGCCCAATCCGGTCACACCGAAATCTATCGTGGTGCGGAATACGTCGTGAACTTCGTACCAAAGGTGAAGCTGGAAATCGTCGTTGGTGCGGCGATGGCCGAGGAGGTCGTCGCGACCATCGCCGCCACCGCCAAGACCGACAAGATCGGCGACGGCAAAATTTTCGTGCTGGATGTGCAGAGCGCCCTTCGGGTCCGCACCGGCGAAACAAACGACGACGCGATTTAGATCGCGCAGAGGGGAAAACAGATGAAATTTCTTAAAATATCTCTGGTTGCGGGCGCTTTGACAGCACTTCCAACCTTCGCGCTGGCGCAAGACGCTGCACCGACATTTGATGAAATCGGGCCATATCTGATGACCACGTTGCTGTTCCTTGTGGGCGGTTTTCTGGTGTTCTGGATGGCGGCAGGGTTTGCCATGCTCGAAGCGGGCCTCGTGCGGTCCAAAAACGTGGCGATGCAACTTACCAAGAACATCGCTTTGTTCTCGATTGCGGGCATCATGTACTGGCTGGTCGGCTTTAACCTGATGTATCCGGGCGATTTCAACGGCTACTTTGCCTTCAACTTCGTACCCACGGTGCTTGAGCCTGTTGGCCTTGCAGCTGCTGACGCAGCGCTCGACTACGCCTCTGTAGCATCCGACTTCTTCTTTCAGTTGATGTTCGTGGCTGCGACCGCATCTATCGTGTCCGGCGCCTTGGCGGAACGTATCAAACTGTGGCCGTTCCTGGTCTTCGTTGTCGTCTTGACCGGCATTCTTTATCCAATCACAGGATCTTGGCAGTGGGGCGGCGGCTGGTTGTCCGAGCTCGGGTTTTCCGATTTCGCCGGTTCTACAGTCGTGCACTCCGTCGGTGGTTGGGCTGCTTTGGCTGGTGCGATCGTCCTGGGCCCACGCTTGGGCAAATTCAAAGACGGACGCACAAACCCGATGCCGGGCTCAAACCTTGCGCTCGCGACCTTGGGCACATTCATCCTTTGGCTCGGTTGGTTCGGCTTTAACGGTGGTTCGCAGCTTGCAGCTGGTACAGTTGGCGATATCACCGACGTTGGCCGGATTTTCGCCAATACCAATATGGCGGCGTCTGCCGGTGCTGTTGCCGCGCTGATCCTCACACAAATCGTGTATCGCAAAGTCGATTTGACGATGGTTCTGAATGGAGCGCTTGCCGGTCTGGTGTCAATCACGGCAGAGCCACTTGCGCCGTCCCTGTTCGGCTCCTTGTTGATCGGTGGTGTTGGCGGCGTGATCGTGGTCTTCGCGGTCCCAATGCTCGACAAGCTAAAAATCGACGATGTTGTCGGCGCCATTCCCGTTCACCTAATTGCAGGCATCTGGGGCACAATCGCTGTTGTCTTCTCTGGCAGCGCGACGCTGACCGCCCAGTTGACAGGTATTGTGGCCTACGGTGTGTTCACCTTCGTGGCCTCCTTGATCCTTTGGCTCATCCTAAAAGCCGTCATGGGAATTCGCGTCAGCGAAGAGGCAGAGATCAATGGCCTCGACATGTCGGAGCTTGGGATGGAAGCCTATCCGGATTTCACGAACGGTTAAACCCGCTCGGCCTTGAACCAGAATCGGAGGCCCCGCTGAAAAGCGGGGCCTTTCCTATTTCGTTTGCATCTTCTCGATCATGTTCAGCACCATCCGGCGCGGCAGTAACGGGATCAACCACCCTAGCATCAAACGCAGCTTCACGTCGTTGATGGCAACCAGTCTGCCCGCCATCATTGCGTCTTACCCGAATTGCGCCACGCTTTGAGCGTGTCGAGCACATCGCCACGGCGCGGCCAATGCCGGCGGACGAACCGGTGATAAGGGCAGTGTGGGGCAAAAACAGGCTCCTGCGGCAGGTAAAAACCGGCGTGCCCGGTTAATTCGGCACGCCGCTCATATTTTTGCAATGCCTGCGCGGCCTCAGATGCCCGCGTCGATGATCGCCTTGGCCAGCACCGGAATGGTGTCCGCGTTCAGCCCGGCGATGTTCATGCGGCTGTCGCCAACCATGTAGATCCCGTGTTCTGCGCGCAGCTTCTCGACCTTCTCGGGGGATGTTCCAAGGCGGCTGAACATGCCACGATGCTCGGCCAGAAAATCGAAACGATCCGAATTGGACAAGCGACGCAACTCGTCGGCCAGCTGTTTGCGCAGCTCCAACATGCCAAGGCGTACTTCTTCCAGTTCGGCTTCCCAATCGGCCCGCAATGCAGGGTCGGTCAGGATCATCGTGACGACGCGCGCACCGTGATCGGGTGGGAAGCTGTAGTTTTGGCGATTGAGGAATGACAGATTCTGTTGTGCCAGATCACGCTCGGCCTCATCTCGTGCAATCGCCATCAAGATGCCTGTGCGTTCGCGATAGACGCCGAAGTTTTTGGAACAGGATGCGGCGATCAACACGTTATCGAACGATGCTGCAATCTCACGGGTTGCGGCCCCGTCTGCGTCCAATCCGTCGCCGAACCCTTGATACGCGATGTCTACGAAGGGCACCGCGCCGCGCTCTTTAATCACGGCAATCGCGCGCGCCATTTCGTCCGCGCTCAGGTTTGCGCCGGTGGGGTTGTGGCAGCACCCGTGCAGCAATACGACGTCACTGGCCTTCACGCCGCCCAGATCGGCCAGCATGCCATCTACATCCACGCCGCGCGTGGCCTCGTCGAAATAGCGGTATTCGGCCATCGGCATGTTCAGGTACTTGATGATGGACGGGTGGTTTGGCCATGTAGGGTTGGAGAGCCAGACGGTCGCTTCGGGTGCGGCGAGCTTGATCAGCTCGAGTCCTTGGCGGATCGCGCCGGTGCCGCCGGGGGTGGCCACAGCCGCAACGCGGTTGCGCTCCACAGCACCGTTCAGCACCAGATCGATCATCGCGCCGCTGAACGCAGGGTCCCCCGCAAGCCCTGTGTAGGCTTTCGTCATCTGGCTTTCGACCAACAGTCGTTCGGCCGCTTTGACAGCGCGCATAACAGGCGTGTTGCCGCTGGCGTCTTTGTAGACCCCAACACCAAGGTCAACCTTCGTATCCCGCGGATCTTCGCGGTAGGCGGCCATAAGCGCGAGAATTTTGTCTTTGGGTTGGGCGGAAAGGTGCTCCAGCATCATGCATCTCCTGTGGCGATTGGAAGGTCGTGGAAGGTGCCCCATTCGGACCAGCTTCCGTCGTAAATGGCATGATCCGTCTTGCCCATGCGTTCCATCGCAAGGGCGAGGATGGACGCCGTCACACCGGATCCGCAAGACAGGATTGCCGGTTTGGACAGATCGACGCCGGCCTTGCGAAAGATTTCGGCGGTGACTTCGGGGGATTTCATGGTTCCGTCAGGATTCAACAAATCACGATAGAAAACATTGCGTGAATTGGGGATGTGCCCCGCGCGCACGCCCTCTCGCGGGTCAGGCATTTCGCCCGTGAACCGCTCCGGCGCGCGGGCATCCACGATCACGTAGTCGCCCAACTTGGACGCGGACGCGACCTGTGTGACGTCTTTCACCATCTGGTTCTGACGGCTGACCGTCATGTGACGATCCCGCACGACGGGGAGTAGATCCTCGATCGGGCGTCCCTCGGCTTGCCACTTGGGAAAGCCGCCATCCAGAACTGCAATGTCTATTTTTCCCATCAGGCGGAACATCCACCAAACGCGGGCCGCACTAAACAAGCCCATGCCGTCATAAACCACAATCTGGTGTCCGTCGCCGACGCCCATCTTGCGCAACCGGCTCATGAACTTTTCGACCGTCGGCACCATATGCGGCAATTCCGATCGGTGATCGCTCACCTCGTCGATGTCAAAGAAGCGCGCACCGGGAATGTGAGCGGTGTCATATTCGGCGCGCCCGTCGCGGGCCATGTCCGGCATATACCAGGACGCATCCAGAACCCGCAGGTCGGGGTCTTTTAGATGATCGGCCAACCACGCGGTTGAAACCAGTGTCTTCGGGTCATCGAAAGCCATAGCATCCCCCAAGGTAGCAGGCGTTGCAGGGTTCTGATGTCCCTACCTCCACACCCGTGTTTACGCAAGGTTGCGCCACCGAAAAAGGAGCGCCGCGGCAGTGCCGGACGCTCCGTTTCCCGTAACTCAAACGGTCTTAGGCTTTGTTCATCATGTTCTTGATGATGCCGCCGATCCCGCCGAGCGCAGCGCCACCTGCGCCTCCGCCAATAATACCGCTAATCAATGCACCGATGCCAACGCCCGAAACAGCTTCTGCGCCGCTTGTTGCGTCCATGCCCAGCGATCCAAGGATCGTGCCAGCGCCAAGCCCGCCAACCGCACCAAGAACCGTGTTCATCGTGGTGCCACCATTCAACGCGCCCGCAACCTTGCCGATGATGTTGCCGCCAGCAGCGCCAGACAGCGCGGGGATCAGTATACCGAGGATCATTTCCATTGTGTCGTCCTTCCCAAAAGGCGCGCATTCAAAATACGTCTACAAGGTGACCCGCGCGCCAAGGTCAATGTGCAGGAAGGTTAACAGCAGATTAACGAAATTACCCCATGGGAGGTTTGCAAGGGATTTCCCCCTTGGCGGTTGTTCACCCGTTGTGGCGCAACAGGCGTGCTTTCTGGCGGCCCCAATCGCGTTTGGCCTCGGTCGCACGCTTGTCTTGTTTTTGCTTACCCTTGGCGATCGCGATTTTAATCTTCACGCGCCCTTTGTGATTGAAATACATGACCAACGGCACGAGGGTCATACCCTCGCGCTGGGTCGCATTCCACATCCGCACCAACTCGCGCTTGGACACCAGCAGCTTGCGCCGTGCGCGCTCCTCATGCGGAAACATGGCTTGCGGATAGGGTGCGATGTAGGAATTCACCAACCACAATTCACCGTTTTCGACGGCTGCATAACTGTCGGCGATGTTGGATTGACCCGTGCGCAGGGATTTCACTTCGGATCCCGCAAGGACAATTCCGCATTCCACGTCGCTTTCGATCGCGTAATCGTATCGCGCGCGCCGGTTCTCGGCGATGACCTTGTAGTTCGGGTTCTCAGCGGGTTTCTTTGCCATTATGCCTTGCAGATAGGGGATGGCACGGGCGGCGACAAGCCGTAGGGTGGATGAAACCGGACCGAAAGCCACGTATGCGCCCCGTAATCGACAATCAAACCGCTCGCCGGATGTTTCTGGACCATCATCTGCTGCTCGGGTCGCGTAGCGGTGCGGGCAAAGGTGCTGATCTACAAGATGTGATTGACCATTTGGGTTTTGTGCAGGTGGATAGCGTCAATACACTGGCCCGCGCCCATGATTTGATTTTGTGGTCGCGCCGCCAGCAATATCGCGCCCCCAATCTGCCAAACCTCATGAAAACACGCGGGGCGTTTGAACATTGGACGCATGACGCGTCTGTTATCTCGATGCAGCATTTCCCGATGTGGCGGCACAAATTTGCGCGCGATAAGGCGCATATGGATTCCAAATGGGGCGCGTGGCGCCGCGGCGGATTTCGCGACCAGATCGACGCCGTGCTACGCCAGATCACCGACGGCGGCCGCTGCACCTCGATGGACGTCGGCGCAGGCGAGGCGCGCGGCAAAGGCGGGTGGTGGGATTGGCACCCGTCCAAGACCGCGCTCGAATACCTCTGGCGCTCTGGCGTGCTGTCGGTCTGCCACCGCGCCGGATTTCGCAAGGTGTACGACCTGACTGAACGTGTCATACCTGAACAATACCTCAACGCGCATGTGCCCGAACACGACATGATTGAATGGGCTTGTGCCTCCGCCCTCGACCGACTTGGTTTCGCCACATCTGGTGAAATTGCAGCTTTCTACGACATCATCACCCCCGCGCAGGCAAAAGACTGGTGCGCCACCGCCCTGCGCGATCATCGTATCATCGAGGTTGATGTGGGGGCTGCGGACGGGTCACTGCGCCGCTCCTTCATCTGGCCAAATACACTCGAAAGCGCGCCATCCGACCCAAACGCGCGGGTGCGGTTGTTGTCACCGTTCGACCCGGCCCTGCGTGATCGCAATCGGACGGAACGGCTGTTTGGCTTCCACTACCGCATTGAAATCTTCGTACCTGCGCCAAAGCGCAAGTATGGCTACTACGTTTTCCCCGTAATGCAGGGCGACCGTGTGATCGGGCGGATCGACACCAAGCGCGATGGTGGCATCACCCGCGTTACCGCATTCTGGCCCGAAAAGGGTGTTCGCACGGGAAAGGCCCGTATCAATGTGCTTGAGGCCGAAATTGATCGCGTCGCCAAGTTTGTGGGCAGTCAGGCGGTGGAGTGGGACCGAAACTGGCTGAAAGAAATATCTTGAACAACGTTCACAAATGTGTAATTGGTTTCGTGAACATAGTTCACTAATCGAATCTGGAGGTATCATGACCCACGTCGTCCAAACCGAAGTCCTTGTGAAGGAGGGGATTATCACCTCCGACCAGGGCGCAATAATCGCCCGGCGATCCCGCCAGGTGATGGTTGCCCTTGCCATCAATTCGGTCCTGTCATTCGGGATCTTTGCTGCGGCCGCCGGTTTTATCGGTCTGTTGGCCGACGCCTTGTCGGTTGCCATAGTCGGCGGCCTGTTTCTGGGCGTTGGTGCCACAATTCTTGTCAAGACCACGGACGTTTATCGCATGTTCGGCACTGCATCCGCGTTGATCGGTGCGGGCATGTTAACGGGCGGTGCCTCGATCGAGGTCTTGGACATTTTCGGCGAAGCGTCGGGTGGGCTCGCCTTAATGATCCTCGGGCTCGCGGGTGCAGGCATTACGGCCCTCATCCACCGCAAGGGGATTGAACATACCGCCTTTCTCACGGGAAGCATCCTGTTGATGACGGGCGCTATGCATATTGGAGGGCTGTATATCTGGGCCAGTGCGTCCGAGTTTTCCGGCGCCGTCGTTCCAGTCATTCATTTCTACGCCGCCGCCGCGATCTTCGCAGTCGGCATGTTTATCGACGTGCGCCTGATCTCCGCGCTGGCGATTGTTCCTTTCGCGCAAATGCTCGACACGGGCACATTCTATTGGAACGCGATGTATGCTTTCTACAGCCCCGAAACGACGTTGAGCATTTTTCAACTCTCTGTTGCAATGGCCGCCTGCGTTGCAGTCGCAGGGATGTTGACGGACCGGTATCGTCGTCACACCCATATCTTCGGGATCATGGCGTTTATTGTCGCAAACCTGTGCTTCCTTGTAGGCAGCCTGTGGGGCGATATTGTCGGCAGCCATATCTGGGGTCCGGGGTATCGCGATTACAGCGAAGACTACCAGTCCTACAGTGATGCACGCGATGCATTCGAAGCCAGCGCGCTGGTGATCTCGGAGCATGTCTATTCCATCGTCTGGGCCGTGCTGCTGGTTATCGCGGCATATTGGGCGGCGCACACCAACCGTCGCGGTATCTTCAACGCGGCCATGACGTTCGGTGGCATCCACGCCTACACCCAAGCGTTCGAGACGTTTTACGATGAACCGCTGGCCTACGTTATCGGTGGCCTCGCCGCGATCCCGCTGGCCTGGGGCCTGTGGCGACTGAATGATACCTTCGAGAGCCGCAACGCAGTGGCGGGCTGAATGAAAATCGGGCGGGGAGTGATCCCCGCCCGCATCGGATCTGTTGGGTGGTTAGACCCGCCTAAATCAATTCAACAAACCTGCATGAACCATCCCGGCGCGCAACTTTTCTTTTGTTTCGTCCAAAAGACCTGTGAGCGGCGAGCGCACATCTTCAGAACACTTACCCAGCAATGACATCGCGTATTTCGCGCCGACCACACCGGGTTCTGCAAAAATAGCCTTATGCAGCGGCATCAAGCGGTCGTTGATCGCCAATGCAGCCGCATAGTCGCCTGCCAGCGCCGCGTCCTGCATCTGGGCACACAGGGCTGGTGCCACGTTCGCCGTCACCGAAATGCAGCCCACGCCGCCTTGTGCGTTAAACCCGATTGCTGTCGGGTCTTCGCCGGACACCTGCACGAAATCCGGCCCACAGCTTAGCCGTTGGTTCGGAACGCGCGCCAGATCGCCGGTCGCGTCTTTTACGCCCACGATCATGTCATGCTTGGCCAGTTCGCCCATGGTTTCGGGAGTCATATCCACGACGGAGCGACCCGGGATGTTGTAAATGATGATCGGCAGGCCGCAGTCGGCGGCGGCAGTAAAGTGGGCGATCAACCCGCGCTGTGTCGGCTTGTTGTAATAGGGCGTGACGACCAGTGCGGCATCCGCGCCCGCCGCCTTTGCGGCCTTCACCAAACGGACGGTTTCGGCGGTGTTGTTGGACCCGGCGCCGGCGACCACAGGGATACGCCCGGCTACGGCTGTCACAACTGTTTCAACGACCAAATCATGTTCTGCATGGCTCAGCGTCGGGCTTTCGCCGGTGGTGCCGACGGGCACCAACCCGTGCGATCCTTGTGAAATGTGCCACTCGACCAGTTTTTTCAACGTATCGAGATCCAGCTGGCCGTTCGCGAACGGCGTGACAAGAGCAGGGAGAGACCCTTTGATCATGATACGCATCCTTATAAGGGGGTCGTGATTGACCCATTGATGGTTCGCTGCTTAGTGGGGTTTTTCGCCTTTGCCAAGTTTGTGAGTTGTGCTGGGCGTCTGTTAATCTACCTTTGTGACGCGAAGATATCTGCAAGGATGCAAATACCCATGATGCGGTTCATTGCCCTGACACTGGCCGGATGGCTTTTGGTTGTGCCTGCGTGGGCGCAGATCGCGCTGGTTGACCCTGCGTTTGCGCAAGCCGTGGAC
>CBFHGD010000074.1:0-10941 GCA_965655275.1 Octadecabacter sp.
GAGGCGCGCTCGGCGCTGATCACAAATCCGCATACTTCCATCGTGCCCGGCGCGATGATCCTGATCATCGTCATGGGGATCAACCTGTTGGGCGACGGGGTGCGCGATGCGCTTGATCCACGCCTGAAATCAGGCGCGTTGAGCCGCCCGATGCCTGCTACACAGGTGGACCGCGCAGGGCCGGCGCCCACAGCCAATACGAACAGCCTGCTGGACATCAGTGGTTTGCGCACAGAATTTCTCGTGCGTGGGCGCGCTTACAAAGCGGTTGGCGGAGTTGACCTACATGTGGAAAAGGGCGAATGCCTCGGGATCATCGGGGAAAGCGGGTCGGGGAAATCTGTTACTGCACTCAGCATCATGGGCCTCGTCGCGTCGCCCCCCGGCGTCATTACGTCTGGGGGCGTTCATTTCGACGGTTCGGACCTGATCGGCGCACCCTACGAGGTCCTTCGCTCCCTGCGCGGTCGTCGGGTCGCCTATATTTTTCAGGATCCACTGGCGACGCTGCATCCGCTCTATAAGGTCGGGGATCAACTGATCGAGGCGATTCAGACGCATGAGCCTGTGTCGAGAGCCGCAGCCCGCACCCGCGCGATTGACCTGCTAAAGTCCGTCCGCATCCCCAACGCCGAAAACCGGATTGACAGTTATCCCTACGAGATGTCGGGCGGCATGCGCCAACGGGTCGGCATCGCCATGGCATTGGCCAATGACCCTGACGTGATTATTGCTGACGAGCCGACAACCGCGCTGGACGTCACGGTTCAGGCGCAAATCCTGTCCGTGCTGAATGATCTGCGCCGCGAACGCGGGCTGGCGATCATCTTTATCACCCATGACTTCGGTGTAGTCGGGCAGTTGTGTGATCGGGTGGCGGTGATGTATGCGGGCCAGATCGTCGAGGAGGGCGCGACCACAGACGTGTTGCGCGCGCCGCAACATCCCTACACGAGCCGCCTGATCGAATGTGTGCCAACCTTGGGCGGCGGACAGCGCAAACTGGCAGCGATCCCCGGCCTGCCCCCGATGGTGGACCGTTTGCCCGTGGGCTGTGCCTTTGCCGACCGCTGCGACAAAGCCCAACACGCCTGCCGCGCAGCTGCCATCGATCTGGCTGATACGGGGCCAACCCGCAAAACACGCTGCCTGTTTCCCGAAGCACCAAAGGAGCGCAGCGCATGACGACCGCCCTGAAACTGACAGACCTTTCAAAGTCCTTTCCTGTCGGCAAGCGGCTGTTCGGGCCGGCACGCGCATATGTGCATGCGGTGCAACCCATCGACCTGAGCGTCACCACTGGCGAAACTGTCGGGATCGTCGGTGAATCCGGTTGCGGGAAATCCACACTTGCCAGAATGCTGGTTGGCCTTCTTGCACCAACAACCGGACATATCGAGATCGAGGGGGAGACGCTGGATAACGCGGACCCCGCGATTTTCGGAAAACGCATCCAGTATGTGTTCCAGGACCCGATCAGCAGCTTGAATCCGCGCAAGACCATCCGACAGATCATGGAGGTGCCGCTGCGCAAGCTGCACAACATGGACAAAGACGCGCGCGCCGCTCGCATCCGCGAAATTTTTGCGGCTGTGAACCTGCGCGAAGAATTCTTGGACCGCTATCCTCACGAATTCTCGGGCGGACAAGCACAACGGATCGGTATTGCACGCGCACTCGCCGCGCAAGCGCGCATCATCATTCTGGACGAGCCCGTTTCCGCGCTGGATGTGTCTGTTCAGGCGCAAGTCCTTAATCTACTGGCGGATCTGAAGGATGAATTCGGGCTGACGTATCTGTTTATCAGCCACGATCTGGCGGTGGTCGAAGCCGTCAGCGACAGGATCGCGGTTCTGTATTTCGGCGCGATCGTCGAAGTAGGATCCGCGCGAGAGATTTTCGGCAACCCGCGCCACCCCTACACAGCACTTCTTGCGCAAAGCGCGCCCGAGGTTGGCCGCCCGATCAGCGCCCCCGAAAGTGCACAGACCGAACTGCCTGACCCGTTGTCACCCCCTAAGGGGTGTGCGTTTCACGAACGGTGTAGTTTCGCGACACAGCGGTGCCGCAGCGAAAGACCCACCTTGACGGCACAAGGGGCCAACCGGCAATTTGCCTGCTTCAATCCGCTATAGGCGCAGATCGGCAAGAGAGGCAAAGCAAAGGGCAAACTCATCCAGCCGCGTAATGCGGTTGTTGCGGTGCTGGCGAACTGATTAAGGTCAGAGCCATGGACACCAACCAACGCCCGATAGTGGATATTTCATCGACGGACGCACAGGTCAACGTGACCATACGCGGTGCGATGACGTTGGCCCACGCAACCGGTATTCAGTCGGATTTTGCTGCAATCCCTGCCGACCGTGATGTCCGGATCGATTTATCGGAGGTGAGGCGGCTTGACACGAGCGCAGCCTGGATCATCGCGACGCTTGAAGCGCGGTTTAACGACGCTGGATACTCAATGGATATAGCGGGCAAAAGCCGCGAAGCGGAAAGTTTGCTGCGCACCGTCGCGGACGCAATGCCTGAGGTCACCGAGCCAAAAGTCGCGCCCGATTTCCTGATCGGGTGGGTCGAAAACGTTGGCGAACGGGGCGTTGGCGCAGTCACTTATATCTTGGAACTCATCAGCTTCTTCGGACTTTTTCTGGCACGCCTCCTGAAGTCTGCTGCCCGCCCCAAGGATTTCAAGGTTACAGCGCTGTTCCACCATTGCGAGGAGGTCGGGATCAAGGCCGTTCCGATTGTGGCGCTGATGTCATTTCTGATCGGCGTCGTCTTGGCCTTCCAAGGCTCGACCCAACTCAAACAATTTGGCGCGGAAGTCTTCGTCGTTGATCTTATCGCAGTCTCTATCCTGCGAGAGTTGGGGATCTTGTTGACCTCAATAATCGTGGCAGGGCGCACGGCATCGGCATTTACCGCCGCGATCGGTTCGATGAAAATGCGCGAGGAGATCGATGCCATGAACAGCCTTGGCATCGATCCGGCGATGACCCTTTTCGTGCCGCGCATCCTTGCTCTTGTCATCATGCTGCCAATTCTGGGGCTGGTTGCCAACGTCATGGGGCTTTTGGGGGGCGGTATCATGGCTTGGGTCGATCTCGGTATTTCGCCGTCAATGTTTATGACGCGACTGGTGGACGGGACAGATATCAGCCACGTCACCGTCGGGATGGTGAAAGCGCCTGTGTTTGCCCTCATTATCGGGGTGATCGGGTGCCACGCCGGTATGCAGGTCAAGAGCAACGCGGAATCGCTCGGTCAAATGACGTCAGCCTCTGTCGTGGCCGCAATCTTTGCCGTCATCGTGGCGGATGCCGCGTTTTCGGTCTTTTTTGCGCAGATCGGGATGTAAGCATGAAAACGGGCAACACTTCCGATGATCGAGGCGCAGTCATTTCCATTCGCGGGCTTCGCACCCAGTTTGGCAGCCAGGTTGTGCATGACGAATTGGACCTCGACATTTTTGCCGGAGAGATCGTTGGAATTGTCGGCGGGTCGGGTACAGGAAAATCTGTGTTATTACGCACAATCGTCGGCCTGAACCGACCTGCCGCAGGGCAAATAGAGGTTCTCGGGGTTAATGTACTTGAGGCAAATGAGGACGCGCGCAGTGATGCGGCCCACAATTGGGGCGTCATGTTTCAGGATGGCGCACTGTTTTCATCGCTGACGGTGCGCGAGAATGTCGAAGTTCCGATGCGCACGGTTGAAGGGTTAGACCCGAACATCAGGCGCGATCTGGCAGATCTGAAAATCTCGATGGTCGGTCTTCCCTATTTGGCCGGCGACAAATACCCCTCCGAGCTTTCGGGAGGCATGCGAAAACGCGCGGGACTTGCCCGCGCACTCGCCCTCGATCCCCGGATTGTATTTCTTGACGAGCCGACCGCAGGTCTTGATCCGATCGGGGCCGCGGATTTCGATCAATTGATACTGGGCCTGAGCCAGGCCTTGGGGTTGACGGTTTTTCTGGTTACCCACGATCTTGATACATTGCACGCAACCTGCGACAGAATTGCAGTGCTCGCGGAACGTCGAGTCTTGGTGACAGGCACGATGCAGGACATGCTAAATGTTGAGCATCCGTGGGTGCATGAATACTTCCACGGGCCGCGTGCGCGGGCTGCGCTCAACACCAAAGAGGCCGATGCTGGCCCCTCAAAGGATTAACCCGACCTGATGGAAACCCGTGCAAACTATCTGATGATCGGATCATTCACCCTAGCTGGCATTGCAGGGATCATCGGGCTGTTCTTGTGGTTCGCCCAGTTCGAACTTCAGGAACAGTTTTCCTATTACGATGTGAAGTTCACGTCCGTGTCGGGCCTAAGCAATGCATCCGATGTACGGTTTGCAGGTTTGCCCGTAGGTCAGGTTGTCGATGTGAAGCTATCGCCGGATCGCGATGGCACGGTCCTTGTGCGCCTCGAAGTTGATGCCGCCACGCCGGTTCGATCAGACAGCATCGCGACCATCGAATCCCAAGGCGTGACAGGTGTGTCATTCGTCGGTATCAGCCCGGGCAGGCCGGACAATCGACTGCTTGAACCATCATCAGATGATCCTGTCCCGCAAATAAACGCGGGGCGTTCTGTCATCCAATCCCTGACAGAAGAGGCCCCTCAATTGATCACGGAAGCCATAACCGTTGTCGAGGAAGTCAGCGAACTTCTAGGACCGGAAAACCAACAACGCGTCGAAACGATCCTGCAAAACACCGAGGACGCGTCGGAATCTCTCGCCACCACCCTCGAGGCCTTTGCCGAGGTGCCCGCCACCATCGAAAGGTTTTCGGACCAGGTCGAGGAGTTCAACCGGATTCTTGCCGAGCTGTCGCCCGAGGTTGAGGCGCTGCTAACTACGGCAGATACAACCGTGGCATCACTGGGCGAATTGTCAGAAGACGCGCGCACGATGGTCACATCGGCGAACGATACGCTGGTCACCGCGCAAAGCACATTCAATCAGGCCCAGCGGTTCATCAACGAAGACCTGACCGAAACCACCATCACATTCGATGAAGCGGCGAGTGATTTGAGTGCAGTGACCGCCGAGATCAGCGAAAGTGTGCAAGAGGTGCTGGCGACCTTCGACACGACTGGCATCACCGCAACAGCCAGACTCGACCAAGCCGAAGAAACGCTGGCAATGGCCAACGAAACATTGGCCCGGATAAACAGCGCGGTTGAATCGGTAGACACTGCCACGCAACGCTTTGACCGACTTTTGGAAACCGAAGGCAGGCCACTTCTTGCAGAAACGCGGGCTGTGGTCGCGAATGCGACCGAAACAATTGATATCATCGGCACGGCTGCACAAAATGATTTGCCTGCCATTGTCGCCGACATTCGCGAGGCCACCCGCTCGGCAAACGATACGATTGCGCAGGTGAGCGAGGACCTGACGTCTGCCAGCGACCGGATCGACGCGCTGTCCCTCTCGGCGGAAACGACTTTGACCCAAGTGACCGAAACCTTCGCGAACGCCAACGTCACGCTGGACGCCATCAACGGCGCGATGGAAACCGGCGACCGCACACTTGCCATCGCGCAAAACGCATTCGAGGGGGCAGATCGCGTAATCAATGAAGATATCGACGGCATCATTGGCGGTCTGGAAACCAGCCTTGAATCCTTGAACATAGCGATCGGGAAAGTGTCCGAGGACATCCCCGGTATCACCGCTGATCTGCGCGCTGCGGGGCAATCTGCCGAATCCGCGTTTGCCACCCTTCAACGCACCATCAATGAAGCTGGCCCGCCCGTCAGCGAGTTCACGCGCACCGCCCTGCCACTTTACACACGGCTGGCAGATGAAACCCGCGGGCTAATAGGTAACCTTGACCGTCTGACCCAACAGATCCAACGTGATCCCGCGCGGTTCTTCCTGAACCAACAGGCACCAGAATTCCAAAGATGAGTATCCCAATGATCCATTCTGCCAAACAGAAAGCCGCCGTCGTATTTGCCCTGCTTGTGATGCTGGGCGGTTGTTCAACACTTGGTGCTTTGAGCGATGTCAGCACGCCCCTGGCAGTTTACGATTTGCGTGCACCAACGGGCGGACCGGTCATACAGGGCGGGCAACTCGCACTTGATGTTACGGTTGAATTACCGACGACAGGCGGCGTGCTCGAAACCGACCGGATCATGATCAGACCGGACGCGTTGCAAGCACAGTATTTGCCTGATGTGCGGTGGGGCGACGAAGTTCCCGTGATGCTGCAAACGCTGATGTTGCGGTCGCTGGAAAATACCAACGGCCTGCGCTACGTCGGCCGCCGCCCGCTGGCGGGCAGTGGCGACTATGCCATTGTCACCGAATTGGTGGATTTCCAGGCCGAGTTGGCGGCTGACGGCCTAAGCTCGATTGTGTCAATCCGCATGACGTCGCGGCTGGTCCGCGAGCGCGACGCAAGCATCGTTTCAGCCCGCACCTTTAGTGCACAAGCGAACGCGGGATCGACCGAAACGCCCGCATTGATTGAAGCATTTGAAGTTGCGACAGACGAAATCCTGTTGGACTTCGCGGATTGGACCATCACGTCCCTTGGGCGCCGCCTGACGCCGCAATAACCACTTCAGCCTCAATCATCGGCCTGCCGGCAAAAGCGATTGCGATCCCTTTTAGCACGCCCGTAACCCCGCCTAAAGTGCGAGCCGGCTCTGTCGGCCCGTGACCCAATTCAGGGCGAGCACCGCTATCAAAACGGCCACGCCAACCCCTTCGATGATCAGGTCAGGCCAGAATACCGCAACCACACCCGGGACGAGTATCAGCCTTTGCACAGAATTGATTGGTGCAAACAAATATCCTTCCAAACACGCCGCGAACGCGGTGAGCGCGACAATGGCAAGAAACCCGTTCCAAAGAACCAGTGGCACCGGCCCGCCAAGGATGATGCTTTCGTTGAAGACCATAAACAGCGGAATCAAGTACAGACCTTTAGCGAACTTCCATGACTGGAAACTGGTTTCCAACGGCTTGGAGCCGGAAATTGCGGCCCCTGCAAAGGCCGCTAACGCCACTGGCGGGGTCACGTTGCTGTCTTGCGAATACCAGAACACAACCAGATGCGCGATCAACAACGGGACGCCAAACTCCGCCGTCAGCGCAGGCCCTACAAGGATGATCAACACGATGTAGGCCGCCGTTACAGGCAGGCCCATTCCGAGGATCAAACTGGCCAGAAGCACGAGGAGCAGCGCCAAGACAATGTTGCCGCCCGAAAACGCAATCATCATCGACGAGAATTTCAAGCCAAGCCCGGTGAGCCCCACGACGCCAACGATAATGCCGGCCACAGCGCACGCCATGGACACAGCCACCGCATTTCGCGCGCCGAGCTCCATTGCTTGCGCCATCAATGACAGGCCCCGTTTGCACAGCGCGATCAGGCCGCTCATCGTCGGTTGATCAAACACAAAATGCCACAGCGCACGTATTGATGCGGCCGCAATCACCGAAACGATAGCGTAAAACCCAACCCGCATCGGCGAATATCCGGCGCCCAGTAACCAAACCAGCGCCACGAGCGGCCACAAAAAGTGCCAACCGTCCGCCATGACGGTGCGCACCTTTGGCAATTCATCGCGCGACATTCCAGTCATGCCCTGTTTTACAGCAGCGATATGAACGAGCAGATAGACCGCGCCAAAGTAAAGAAATGCGGGAAAGATCGAAACAAGAACGATGTCGACATATGCGACTTGGGTGAATTCGGAGATTAGAAAGGCACCCGCGCCCATCAACGGCGGCATGATCTGTCCACCGGTTGACGCCGCAGCTTCGATCCCGCCCGCTTGCGCACGTGTATACCCCAGACGTTTCATCAACGGGATCGTAAACGCGCCCGTGGTCACGACATTCGCAATTGCCGATCCGCTGATCGACCCCATGCCCGCTGATGCGATCACGGCGGCCTTGGCCGGACCACCCCGTTGCCGCCCCGTTGACGCATAAGCCAAATCAATGAAGAACTTGCCTGCGCCCGTGACTTCAAGAAACGCGCCAAACAGAACGAATACAAAAATGAACGTCGCCGCGACGCCAAGCGGCAGGCCAAAAATCCCCTCGGCACCAAGCGTCAACTGACTTGCCAGCCGGTCGAGCGAATACCCGCGATGGTTCAGAATCCCGGGCATCCAGTCGGCGAGAAACGGCAACTCGCCCCGACTGCCTGCAAAAGCGTAGACGATGAATGTCACCCCGATAATCGTCATGCCAAGGCCAACGGCGCGGCGTGCGCCCTCCAGCACCACCAAAGTGGTGATGATCCCGACAGTGACATCAATCTGGCGCGGAAAGATCGCGTTGGCGATGATGTCGATGTTTATGGGCACCCAACCGCCGATCAGTACCGAACAGATGATAAGCGCCCCGTCGATACCCCATCCCAGCACACCGCGCGGGCGACGCTGACCGAAGACCGGATAGATCAAAAAGCACAGCACCAGAATGAAGCCCAAATGGATCGGGCGCTGAAAAAACAGGCCGAGGGGCTGCACACCGGCTGCATAGAGCTGGAACACCGACAATGCGATGCCGACGATCGCAATG
Source organism: Octadecabacter sp. (assembly GCA_965655275.1). GTDB lineage: Bacteria > Pseudomonadota > Alphaproteobacteria > Rhodobacterales > Rhodobacteraceae > Octadecabacter. The sequence continues at coordinate 8,569 of CBFHGD010000074.1, forward strand.
ATCCGCAAAAGGATGTGCGGTGTCGCGGGCGTCGGCTTTGGCATGGGCGGGCGCTCGGCAAGCTCGGTGGTCATATCAGTCATTCCCTGTCAGAGCGATCCGCACCCGCGCACGCGGCGCGCGCGCCGAGAGCGAAACCTCGGCCCCGTTCGCACGAATTCGGTGGTCCACGAAACCCGCACCGGGCCGCAGAATATAGGCGTTGCCGGGCACAGGCTCATCGATGTCTTCGATCCAATAGCCACCCTGCCCGTCCGATATTTGCACCCCGCGCCCGGGAATATGCCCGAGCCCCGCTGCGAAATCCGGCAAATGGGCGCGGACAAGAACCATGCGCCCGCCGCGATTTTCGTAGCAATCCGAAACCTCAAACCCCTGAACGGAGTGATGCCAGATCACACACCACCCTGTCCCCTCGGGCATGTCGAACTCCGCAAGGATTTCACGGGTTTCAACTTTGGTTGCGATCAGACTATCCGGCTGCGCCGCTGTCGCACAAAAAGATAGGAGGAGAGCGCAAAGCCCCCCTCCCACTGCACGTGTCACGGGCGTAGGTCGTCAGGGACCGTAGCTCCGATTTCCTCAAAGTAGCGGATCGCACCGGGGTGCAACGGAATTGGCGAAGCCGACAATGCCAGATCGACAGTTGTCTGGTTTGCAGCCGGATGAACCGCTTGAAGTTCGGCGATATTCTCGAACATGGAACTGGTGATGGCGTAGGCCAGATCGTCCGACATTTCAGATGAGACAACCAGAACGTTCGGCACGCCGATCATAGAAACGTCCATATCCACGCCTGGGTATGTCCCGCCGACCAGCGTTGTTACGGCAAAAACTGCATTGGCAGCTTCAGACGCTGACAGTTCATCCGCCCCAAGCTCGATCATGACGATGTCGTTCGTCGTGGCGAGGTTGAGGATTGACGAGTTTGGTGCACCAACCGACCAGAAGCCCGCATCGATATCACCGTTCGCCAGCGCATCCGCCGTTTCATTAAAGTTCAGACGTTGTTCGTCGATATCATCATAGGAAATCCCATTGGCGGTGAGGATTTGCTCTGCATTGACTTCAGTGCCAGATCCCGGCGCGCCAATCGAAATACGCTTTCCGGCCATGTCAGCAAGCGAGGTGATCCCGCTGCCTTCCAATGTTACGATTTGCACCATGTTGGCATAGGCGACCCCGATCGAACGCACCATGGGCAACTGTTGGCCTTCAAAGCGACCCGACCCCTCATAGGCCTGCAAGACAGTGTCTGCCAAAGCCAGCGCGACATCGGCGTCACCCGTGGCGACAAGTCCCATGTTCTCGACCGACGCACCGGTCACTTCGGCGGTCGCAGCGTAGCCGTCGACATGGTTGTTGATGACTTCGGCAAGGCCGCCGCCCATCGGGTAGTAGACGCCGCCGGTCCCGCCGGTGGCAATCGAAAGCTGTTCTTGCGCCAATGCCGGCGCGGCCACGACCAGCGTTGCAGCCGCGAGTGTCTTGAAGAATTTCATGATATGGTCCTCCCAGTGGTCCAGTGTTGCAAGAACCACCTTAGGGCCGCCAAGTTTACTTTCCAAGATGTTTGAAAGCGTTGGTCTTGGGGCAAGCGTGCACATGAAAAGGCACAAACGCGCCACAAGCCGAGTTTCCCGATGCAGAAACTGGTGGCAAAAGTTTCTTCCTCGAACCGGGTAAACCCTACTGGTTCAGAACCCGTGCAAGTTGGGAGCTAAATTCTGAGAATGCGCCGTTCGGATAGCTTCCCAGAGCATAGGTTCGGACACTTTCACGTTGCTCTCTCAAATCGTCATTCGTCTCAACTGACTCCAATAATTGCAATAGATCTTCTCCCGGCCGGAAAATATAAGCCGCGCGTGATGATGGATACTGCTCGTGGAGTTCGTCAATGGGTTTCGAGAAAGGGTCGCAAAGAACAATCGGCTTTTCAGTTATCAAATACTCACTAAGCACGCTTGATATGTCCGTAATAAGCAGGTTTGAAGCATTCATTGCGTCGTGCAAGCTGTCATCTGTTCCCAAAACTGCAATCCCGTTTTTATTACAAAAATCGATAATCCGTTTCAGATCAGTCTTGGTTTTCTTACATCTTCGACCTGTAAAGGTATGAGGTTTGAAAACAGCGTTTACTCCAGGCTTCTGTAAAAGAGACTGCATGATATTGAGTCCCAATTCCCGAACGGATGAGGAATTCGCCACCTCGGTAAATCCCTCCCAAGTTGGGGCATAGAGTACACTCTTGATGCCTGCCTCTTCCTCTCTCGATTTGAGAAACATTTCCGCTTGCGGCCGTCCGACAAAAACAACCTGCTCGTCGCGGATAGGAATACCTGCATCAATCGATCTTGAGCTAACTTGCCCCTA